>CAYUSV010000122.1:0-1942 GCA_964447385.1 uncultured Campylobacterales bacterium
GATCCATCTCTTTTGCCTCGATAAGACCCTGTACAATTCGTCCAGGCATCGCACCTATGTAAGTTCGTCTGTGACCTCTTAACTCATTTACATCTTCTAATCCACCAAGAGCTATTCTTACAAGTTTTCTCTTTAGTGCTTTTGAGATAGAGTTTGCAAGAGATGTTTTACCAACTCCAGGAGGTCCTGCAAAACAGATAATTTCACCATGTGCATCTTGCTCTTTTATACCCCTTTTCTCTTTTAACTCTTTTACCGCAAAATACTCTTCAATACGCTCTTTTTGCTTCTCTAGTGAGTAGTGATCAGCGTTAAGCTGTTTTTTGACTTGATGTATATCTAATTTTCTTTTGGAAAATTTTCCAAAAGGTATCTCTAAAACCCAATCAAGATAACTCTGTATCAAGTTTGCATCAGCAGAGTCAGGGTGCATGCGTGCAAATCTATCTATCTGTTTGTTTACCTCTTTATAAGCATCAGCACTCATAAAAGCTTTTTTGTCCTCTAACTTTTGGCGATACTCCTCTATCTCTTCATCTCTTTGAGTATCATCTCCAAGCTCTTGTTGAATCTGTTTTAACTGCTCTTTTAAAAAGTACTCTTTATTTACCTTCTCTATCCTTGAGTGTACTTTTGATTTTATCTCTCTTTGGAGTTTTGTAGCATCTATCTCTTCTGTTAGATACTCAATAAGTGTAAAAAGCCTCTCTTCTAAATTTTTATCAATAAAAAGTTTATAAGCTTGCCCTTTTTTAAGCTTAATAGTGCTTGATATGAGGTCTATAATTCGGTTTGGTTCATGGTTTTCTTCTATTGTTTTTAAAAGATCAGGTGGAAATAGATCACTTGTGCTAGAAAGTGTGCGAACCTTTTCTCTTAAAATTTCTAAAGTTGCATTTACTTTTAGTTGGTTGTATGATCCAACTTCTATGGTGCCAATAAGTGCTGTAAGAGGATTAGAGCTTAGCTGTTCTAAAATTTCACCTTTTGCAAGTCCTTGAAAGAGGATTTTAACTCTTCCATCTGGAAGTGTAACTTTTCGCATAACAGAGCCAATTACACCTGCATTGTAAATAGAGTCAAAATCCCTCTCACCTTCAAGTCCTGTTTTTGTAGGAACAACTAAGACAAGTGAATTTTTCTCTAGTGCTAAACTTGCTGCATCATTATTTTTTTGATCTGTCAAAAAAATTGGTGAAATCATAAAAGGGTACAAAAAGAGCCTATCTTCTACAATGATCGGTAATTTTGTGGGAAAATCTCCATAATTATTTAACTGCATGCTGTTCCTTAATCAAAAATATTACTGAAAATACCCTGATTTGTTAACTCTATAGGGGTATCTTTTAGCCATGATGATGCGATCTTTTTTTCATAAATCTTTGCTGCTTTGTCTTTATCTGTTTTTTTATAAAGTTCTGCAATATTACGATTTAGTGTTAACTCTGCTAGATAAAGTTTTGTAAGCATAGTATGCACTAATGGGTTATATGAAGAGGTTGGAAACTCTTTTAGATAACTGTTTGCGTTCTTTATTGTATCAAGCATAAGCTTTTGATCACGATTTGCTTTTTTTAAAGCTTGAAAATTAGACTTTAGTTTGAGATACTTTAGATACTCTACATTTGTACTTTTTGCATATCTTTTTATATAAGTATCGATATAAAACCTGGCCAACATGTGTTCATCATTTTCACTATGGGCACGAGCTAATATCATCAATGCCTCTTTTAGAAGTGGTGATGCTATATGTTCGCTTGATAAAGATGCATATACATCATCTGCTTTATCAAGTGATCCTATTTTGACATTTTTGATTATCTCTTTATACCAGTGGGCAGCTGGTTTATTAAAACTCTCATCTATTTTTTTATTTTTATCAGCACAGCCTGTTGTGAAAAATAGTACAAATAACAAGCCTAATAAAATTTTTATATGCATT
>CAYUSV010000122.1:2042-4993 GCA_964447385.1 uncultured Campylobacterales bacterium
TAATGAAGATTAAGATTGTTGCACCGATATTTGGTTTTGAAAATATTGATGAAGTTGTATTTGAAGAGGTTGATGAGTTTTTTGTAAAGATTAGTAGTGGTGATGTCTCATTTACCATGATAGACCCTTCAAAGCTAAGGATGTATAGTTTTGATATACCGCTTTATTATAAAGAGCTTTTAAAAATTGATAAAGATAAAGATATAAAAGTTTACAATATCATTATAATTTCATCAGATATTCAAAAATCAACGGTTAATTTTGCAGCTCCCATAATTGTAAATAAAAAAGAGAAGCTTTTAGTTCAAATTGCCTTAGATGGTGTTAAATATAAAGAGTTTGGGTTGAATGAACCTATTTCGGAGTATTTATGAAATTTACAATAATTGGTACTGGAAAGATGGCAGAAGCTATCATAAAAGCTACTTATCAAAATTTTGATATCGAGGTAGTTGCAAGGGATTTAGAAAAATTAGAGAATTTTAATAAAAAATATACGATAGAGATAACTTCACTTGATAATATTTTTAAACTTGATGAAAAAAATATTATTCTTTGTGTAAAACCTTATGCTTTAGAGGATGTCTGTAAAAAGTTTGAAGGCAAGGCAAATGCATTTTTATCGGTATTAGCTGGTACATCTTTGGAAAGTCTTAAAAAGAGAGTAGATGCAAAACATTATGTGAGGATCATGCCAAATCTTGCAGCTGCATATGGCAAATCTATGAGTACACTTTGTGGTGATGAAACATTTAAAAAAGAGGCGATAGAGATTTGTGAAAGTTTTGGAAAGGCTTTGTGGTTAAAAAGTGAAAAAGAGATAGATATAGCAACCGCAGTCGCTGGAAGTGGTCCTGCATTTTTAGCTTTAGTTGCTGAAGCGTTAAGTGACGGGGCTGTAAAAGAGGGACTAGCTAGAGAAGATGCAAATACTTTAGTTCGTGGACTATTTGATGGATTTTCACCACTAATAAATGAGAATCATCCAGCACTCTTAAAAGATGCTGTCATGAGCCCAGGAGGTACAACAGCAGCAGGATATGCTATGCTTGAGGAGTCAAAAACAAGAGATGGATTTATAAAAGCGGTTACAAAAGCTTATGAAAGAGCGCAAAAAAACGCTTGATAATTGGTGGGATAAACCCCACCTATAAAAATTATTTTAGCTATCTTTCTTATACTCTAAGATCATAGCGTATGCTTCATCTTTGAGTTTTAATTTCTCTTTTTTTAATTTTTCTAACTCAATTTGATCTATATGTTCTTTACCTGACTCAATAGCATTGATTTTATCATCCAATGCGTTGTGTTTGTCAAAAATTCTTGCAAAGTGTTTGTTTTGTGTCTTTAAAGATGTGATCTCTTCCCTATATTCATGTAACATGTATATCCCCTTACTGTTAATTTAAATTTACAGATCTATTTTAACATTTAAGTTCTATAATCTGCATTAATTTTAATATATTCGTAACTTAAATCACAACCATAACTTGTATATTTACCATTGCCAATTCCAAGATCACATGAGATTTTAAATTGATCTTTTTTCATGATTTTTGATGCTTTTTCTTCTCTCTCTTTGTCCAAGTGTGGATACTCTTTTGAGTATATTGTTAACTCATCATACTTTATGACAAGTGACTCTTCACAGCACTTCACACCACTAGCACCAATGGTTGAAGCGATGCGTCCCCAGTTTGGATCTTCTCCAAAGAGAGCAGTTTTTACAAGCAAAGAGTTACTAAGAGCCAAACCAACTATCTTTGCCTCTTTGTCATCTTTTGCACCCTTTATCTCAAAAGCTACAACTTTATTTGAGCCTTCACCATCTTTTAAGATCTGCATTGCTAACTCTTTTGTTAATCTATTTAGAGCTATAGAGAAAGCCTCTTTGTCATAGGCTTTACTTTTTTTGTTTGCCATCAACATGAGAGTATCATTTGTGGATGTATCACCATCTACACTAATTGTATTAAAAGATTGGTTAGTGGCATTTTGTAAAAGCTCATCCATATCAGCTTTTGGGATATTGGCATCGGTTATGATAAAACATAACATTGTCGCCATTGCAGGATTTATCATACCAGCACCTTTACAAATAGCTGCTATATGAAAACTACTTTTGTCTTTAAGAACTACTTTAAAAGCTAGCTCTTTTTCAAAACTATCTGTTGTCATGATAGCCCTTGAACATCTATATGAGTTTTTAGCTTCAAAATCAAATTTATCAAAAGCGCTGATGATGAGATCAGTTTTAAGTCTATAGCCAATTACTCCGGTGGAGCTCATTATAGGGTTTGTAACTTTGATCTTTTTCTCTAGTTTTTCAAAGATATGCTCTATATCTTCTATCCCTTTTTGACCTGTCATAGCATTTGCATTTTTAGCATTTATGAGTATAAAATCACTTTTAAAATCTTTTGGATATTTTAAAAAATGTTTAATAGGAGCTGCAGCAAAAGAGTTTGTGGTAAAAACAGCGCTTATATCACAAGGCAGTTGGCTTCTTATAAATGCAACATCGCCATCTATATCACTAACTCCTGAGTTTGCAGGGTTTGTTTTGAGACCGACATTTATACCATCACAAAAAAAACCATCAACATTTGCCAATCCATCTTTTAGAGAAAATATACTAAACATACTGCATATCCCTTGGTTTTTCTCTTTTTCTGGCTATTTTTTTAGCATGACGGATACTTTCTCCACTGCCAATTAGCATAAGTTTACTCCCTTGTAAAATGATCTGTTCACTATCTGGCATAGGTACAAATTTATCTCTTTCATCTCTTAATCCTACTACATTTACTTTTACAAAATTTGAGAGATTTATCTCTTTGAGTCTTTTAAATATCATCCATGAGTGACTTGGTATATTTACCTCTTCTATATCTAATGGTGTATCTTTTTTGTATAAAAACTCTTCTAAGATATTTTCCATCTCTGGTCTT
>CAYUSV010000123.1:0-4925 GCA_964447385.1 uncultured Campylobacterales bacterium
TATATAGTTTTCTAAAACTTTTTATATTATTGTCGATTGTTATGTTTAGGTACATATACAAAGAAAGGATAATAATTATGCGTAAGAGTATCATGTTATCTTCTTTACAGTTAAATAGTTTAAAATTATATGGCATAACATGAAAACAACAACTATAAAAAAAGATAAGAAGTTTAGGTCAATATCAGTTGAACTGCTTAAGATCATTTTTATAGTTTATATTATAGTTAGTATTGTTGTAGCTCTCATACATTTTGTTGCAGAGTATTATCACACTAAAGAGAGTATTACGGATGAACTATCACTGACACTTGAAGCATTTGAACCAGTAATAAGTAAAGCTATCTTAGATAAAAACGAAACTCAACTAAATTTAATTTCAAAAGACATTATACAGATTACAATAGTCAGCGGTATTGATATTTATGATAAAAATAGCGATAAACTTATAAATGAAATGTTTGTAAAAAATTACAAGCAAGAATTAAAAAGAGTTATCGTTTATAAAAAGGATATTTTTTATAAGGTTCGTAATAGCTCCAAATATATAGCCACTATCACTTTTTATTCTAGCGACAGAGTAGTTTTTGAAAAAGTTAAATTTGGCTTTTTATTATTGATATTAACTCTACTCGTCAAAAGTCTTATTTTAATACTGTTATATTTATATTTATTCAAAAAATATCTTACAAAACCTTTACAATCTATCATTTCAGATATAGAAAAAATAGATTTACAAGATGATAAAAGCAAATTAATAACCTACCATTCTGAAAAAAATTGTGAATTATCTAACTTAAAAGATACTTTTAACAACATGATCATAAAAAATCAAGAACAGGCAAAACTGATACATACCCAATCTAGACTTGCACAGATGGGTGAGATGCTTAGCATGATAGCCCATCAATGGCGACAACCTCTAGCTGCCATCTCATCAACCGCGGCTGCTTTAAATATAGAGATAGTGTTAAATAATTATGAAAAAAAATCTTTTGAGAAAAAAATTAAAGATATATCAAATTACTCATCACACCTCTCATCTACAATAGATGATTTTAGAAATTTTTTCAAAACAGATAAAGATAAAGAAGAGTTTTTGTTTAGTGATATTGCAAAAAGTGCACTAAACATCATGAGCAGTTCTGTAAAAAATAACAATATATCTCTAAAAACTGAATTTAACTGTCGCCAAAAGATATATAGTTATCCAAATGAATTTAAACAAGTAGTATTAAATCTTATAAAAAATGCTGAAGATATACTTCTTGAAAAAGGAATTAAAAATCCAACTATTTGGATAAGAACTTATGAAAAAAATGACTCATGTTTCCTTGAAGTTGCTGACAATGGTGGAGGAATACCAGATAGCATAATGGATAAAATATTTGTGCCATATTTTACAACAAAAGAGAAAAAAGATGGTACAGGCTTGGGGCTTTATATGTCAAAAATTATTGTTTGTGATCATTGTAAGGGAGACCTAACAGCCTATAATAGTGATCAAGGGGCAGTATTTGAAATTAAAATAAGGAGAGAAAATCGTGAATGAATTGGTATTGGGTGATATCATACAAAGTGCTAAAGACTTAAAAGTGCTTTATGTTGAAGATAACGAAGAGGCAAGAGTTTCAACAATTTATCTATTAGAAAAAATTTTTAAAAATATTGTTGTGGCAGTTGATGGATATGAGGGATTAGAGAAATATAAACAAGATAATTTTGATCTTGTTATATCTGATATCAATATGCCAAACATGAATGGGGTAGAGATGAGTAGAGCTATTTTTGAGCAAAATATAGAACAATCTATCATCATCATATCTGCACACAATGAATCTGACATGTTAACAGATCTGATCAATATAGGGATAGAATATTTTATGCAAAAGCCTATTGATTTTGAAAATTTTATGCAAGTACTTGGTAAATGTATAAAAAGAATCAATGAAAAAAAAGCTTATGAGGCAAATGTCAAAAAAATAGAGAGATTAAATAAAGAGAACAAAAATCTAATCGAGAATTTTGACAAATATGTAATAGCATCAAGAACAGATACAAAGGGTATCATAACCTATGCAAGTAAAGAGTTTTGCAAAATTTCTGGCTACGAAGAGAGTGAACTCATAGGCAAACCTCATAATATAGTGAGACATCTAGATATGCCAAAAGAGGCTTTCAAAGAGTTATGGGAAAATATACAAGCTGGCAAAACTTGGAAAGGAGAGGTGAAAAATTCAAAAAAAGATGGTGGAGTTTATTGGGTAAAAGCTACTATAAGTCCATCTTATGATTTAGAGACAAATGAACTTCTTGGCTATAATGCAATTAGAGAAGATATCACCAACCAAAAAAAGGTATTATCACTTAGTAAAAAGATAAATGATCTATTAAACAATGCAGGAGAGGGGTTTTTATCATTTGATTCTAATTTAATTATAGAAGATACACTTTCAAAAGAGTCTTTAAGATTGCTTGGAGATAGAATAGCCGGTAGTAATATAGGTAAAATTTTATATGCAGATAATGGCAAAAAAAGAGAATTATTTGAAAATATCATTGGCAATATTATCTCAGCAGAAGATGACTTATCTAAAGAGATGATACTCTCTTTGTTAGAAAATGAATTACCTTTTGGTAATAAGATTTTTAATCTTGAATATAAGATTCTTGATAACGATAGATTTATGCTTGTTATAAAAGATATCACCGAGAAAAAAATTCTCCAAAGAAAAATAGAAAATGAGAAAAAAATTCAAAAAATGGTAGTAGCAGTTGTAAGTAACTATAATGAATTTTTTGAACTAATATTTGAATACAAAACCTTTATCACAAAATTAAACAGTTTTTCAACTATAGAACTTAAAAGAGAGATACATACATTTAAAGGTCTTTTTGCTCAAAAAGAGATGATTTATCTAACAGATGCTCTTCATCAAATAGAATCAAAAATGAGTGATACATTTGTATCAAATATACCAGATACCACTCTATTTGAGAGTTGTTTACAAAAAGATTTGAAGGTACTCACAAAAGTATTGGGAGATGATTTTTTAAACAAAAAAGATAGAATATCTATAAATCCTAAATCTCTTGAAGAGATACAACGAAGGATAATCTCTTTGGCAAAACATTTTAGAAAAGAGGATGAATGTTTTGATGATCTGTTAAACCAAATTGAGAGTTTAAAAGATAACTCTTTAAAAGATCTCTTATCTGGATTTCCAACTTTAGCTCAAAATATAGCCCAAAAACTTGACAAATCAATTTATAGTTTTGAGATACAAGGAGACAGCAAAGTAAAAGTACCACAAACACATAAACCATTTATCAAATCTTTGGTACATATTTTTAGAAATAGTATCGATCACGGCATCGAAAATATGGAACAAAGGCTAGAGCTTGGCAAAGATGAGATAGGTAGCATCACATGTCAATTTTCTCAAAATGAGAATGACCTTACAATCCAAATCTCTGATGATGGCAAAGGTATAGATGTAGATGCTCTTAAGTGTAAAATAGTAGATAAAGGGTTACTTAGTGCAAAAAGTATTGAAAAATTAAGCTATCAAGAACAATTAAAATTGATATTTGCTGATAATATTAGTACAAAAGATAGTGTAACCAAACTATCAGGCAGAGGTATCGGACTAAGTGCAGTAAAAGCTGAGTTAGAAAAAATTGGTGGGACTTTTGAGATACAAAGTACAAAAGCTAAAGGTACAACCTTTAGTTTTAAGACATTTTTAAAAAAATATGGAGAGATCAATGAAACAGTATGAAGACGTTCTACTTGCAATCACAAGTAGAACAAAAAGTTTTTTGAGCGAAGATATGGATATTGAGCTTATTGAAAAGGAAATAACTATAGATAATGAAGATAAATTTCAGCTATATGAACATACAGCTATTATCGGTTTGGGTGGAAATATCAAAGCACTGACTATATTTAGCTTTGATACACTTTTGGCAAATAAGCTTGTTGACTCATTTATATATGGAGAGGTAACACAAGAAGAGAGGTCCTCCCTTATAAATGAGATAGCCGCCGAGGTAGCAAATACAGTACTTGGAAATGCTATACCAAATTTTCCAAATAATGGTAAAGGTGCGACAATAACTCCACCAATCATCATAGAAGATGCAAAACTTGCTATGAAGCTAAAAGACTCTTGTGTCTTAACAACAGAGGTTTTAACAAAATATGGAAATGCACAATGTGCATTATTAAATTAAATTTAAGGAGAAAATATGTTAAATGTATTAGTTGTTGATGACTCTTTGATCATAAGAAGAAATCTAAAAAAAATGTTAATAGAGATGGGTTGCAATGTAGTAGCCGAGGCTTCAAACGGACAAGAAGCCGTAGTACTTTATGCAAAACACAATCCAGATGTAGTAACTATGGATATCACAATGCCTATCATGACTGGTATAGAATCACTTAAAAAAATAAAAAGAAATCACAGTGATGCAAGAATCATAATGATAACTTCACACGGTCAAGAAGAGCTTGTGATGGAAGCCATCAGTTCAGGTGCTAAAGGATATATCTTAAAACCTATCACCATGGATAAACTTTTAAAAATATTCAAAAAAGTTTTTCCAGATATTCAGCTTAAAGTTCCAAATATGGCAGAATTACTTTAAAAACACCCCTAAAAGTCTAGATCAAATAATAATTTGATCTAGACTTTTTATAAAATTATATCTTAACCTAATGGCAAAAAAGTAAAATAATTTATGTTACAATGCGAATAGATAGACCATATTTAGTTGGTGTAGTTATTCGCATAATGAGGGAAGATATGAAAAGATAGATACTTTATATAAAAGATAATATTAAGCAACCCCAACAGCTTTAAAAACAGCATCAATTGGGTCAGCATATATAATCAACTGAAACTTACTCATCAACTCTGGTG
>CAYUSV010000124.1:0-4919 GCA_964447385.1 uncultured Campylobacterales bacterium
ACTGAAGACGATGAAGATTGGTAGAAACATAATTATTTTTTATCTCTATAAAGTCATAATGCACCGCCAAAGGCACTAGTTTAATGTGGGCAGTGATATAACCATCCCACATCAAACTAAAGCTCTTTTTCCAAATACTTACCTGTATAACTTCCACTCTTTTTATGATTTTTAGCTATCATTTTTGGTGTTCCTACATCGACTATTTTACCACCCTTTGAACCACCATCTGGTCCTATGTCTATGACAAAATCAGCATTTTTGATAACATCCATGTTATGCTCAATCACAAGTACAGAGTTTCCAAGATCTGTTAAGTGGTGAAGTACTTTTACAAGTCTATCTACATCAGCAAAATGAAGTCCGGTTGTTGGCTCATCAAGGATATAAAGAGTATTTCCAGTATCTCTTTTGCTAAGCTCTTTACCAAGTTTAATTCTTTGGGCTTCACCACCACTAAGAGTTACGGCATTTTGCCCAAGTGTGATATATCCAAGTCCTACATCTTGAAGCGTTTTTAATTTTTGGTGTATTTTAGGGATGGCACTTAAAAACTCCATCGCCTCATCTACACTCATGTTTAACACATCTGAGATACTTTTACCACGATATAGCACTTCAAGAGTTTGAGCGTTATATCTATGTCCATTACATGCATCACATTTGACCAAAATATCAGGCAAAAAGTGCATCTCTATCTTGATCTGCCCCTCTCCTTGACACTTTTCACATCTTCCACCTTTGACATTGAAGCTAAATCTACCAATCTTATATCCTCTTATTTGGGCCTCTTTTGTTTTGGTAAAAAGCTCTCTTATCTCATCCATGATACCTGTATATGTTGCTGGATTGCTTCTTGGAGTTCGTCCAATTGGGCTTTGATCTAGGTAGATTACTTTATCTAACTGTTCAAGCCCACTGCACTCCACACCATCTACTTTTTTAACTTTTCTAGCACGATTTAAAATCTCTTTTGCAACTGGTAAAAGTGTTTGAAGTATGAGTGAGCTTTTGCCACTACCGCTAACACCGGTAATGGCTACAAGATTTGCTAAAGGAATTTTGACACTTAAATCTTTGATATTGTTAATCGTAACATTTTTCATCTCTATCCACTTCTTTTGCTTCCTTGCGTGAAAATAGTCAATCTTCTTTTTACCAAAGAGATAATCAGCAGTCAAAGTATCAGCCTTTTTCAACTCTTTTAAAGTTCCACTAAAGATTACCTCTCCACCACCTCGTCCTGCCTTTGGGCCGATATCGATGATAAAATCAGCAGCCTCAATCGTCTCTTTGTCATGTTCAACTACGATGACAGAGTTACCTTTGCTCTGTAAATTTTTAAGCGTTCTTATAAGCTTTAGCGTATCTCTCTCATGAAGCCCTATACTTGGCTCATCAAGCACATACATAACACCAGTCAAACCACTTCCTATCTGAGAAGCGATCCTAATTCTCTGCGCCTCTCCACCACTGATACTTCTAGCATCTCGCCCCAAGGAAAGATACCCTAAACCAACATCATATAGAAAAAAGAGCCTCTCATTAATCTCTTTTAAAATAGGTGCTGCTATCAATTTTTGTTGATTTGAAAAGTACTCAAAGTTTTTTTTATCTGCGAAAAAGGCGTAACACTCTTCAATAGGCATCTGTAAAAGATCAGCTATTCCAGTTTTTGCTACACGAACTGCGAGTGACTCTAAGCTTAAACGATTTCCTTTACACTTATCGCAAACTTTTTCGCTCATATACTCCCCAAGCTCTTTTTCATCTTTTATCATGTTATAAGCTATCTTTACAACACCCTCAAATCTTCTCTTTAACTTATGTCTTTTCCAAGTAAACTCAGCCTCTCCTGCTCCACCGTGAAGAACCGCTTTTTGTTGATGAGGCTCTAACTCTTCAAAAGCAACCGTCGTATCTATATCGTTGGCATCACAAAATGCTTTTAAAAACTTTGCATAATACCCTTTATTAAATCCATAAAAGAGTTTTACAGCACCTTTATCGATACTGAGATGCTGATCAACAATCTTACTCATATCAATCGCATAACGAATCCCCAAACCATCACACACAGAACATGCCCCTTTTGGAGAGTTAAACGAAAATGACAACGGCTCAAGCGGTTCAAAAGATATCTTACAATCAAAACATGCAAAATGTTCACTAAAATGGATATGATTTGACTCTAAACCTACATCTTGGTGGTTTAAAACTTCAATTTCAAGCTCACCATAACTCTCTTTGAGTGCTTTTTCAACATCTTCAGCAACTCTTTGTCTATTCTCCTCTTTTATAACCACCCTATCAACAACTACTTTGATAGTATGTTTTTTAGTTTTGCTAAGCTCTATCTCCTCATCTAAACGAACCATCACACCATCAATCATAGCCCTAACATAACCTTTATGTCGCAAAGACTCCAACATGTCGCTAAAACTACCCTTTTTTTCACGAACTAACGGTGCTTGAAGTACGACTTTGGCTCCAATTGGTAGCTTTTGTACCTGCTCTATTATATCACTTGCACTCATTTGTGAAATTGGTTTTAGACATTGATGACAGTGTTGTTTTCCAACTCTTGCATAAAGTAGTCTAAAATAGTCATAAATTTCAGTAATAGTCCCTACAGTTGATCTTGGATTTTTTGAAGTTGTCTTTTGATCAATTGCAATAGCAGGAGTTAACCCCTCAATCTTATCAACATCAGGCTTTCCAATGCGATCAAGAAACTGTCTAGCATAACTTGAAAGAGACTCCATGTATCGTCTTTGTCCCTCAGCATAAAGTGTATCAAATGCTAAAGTACTCTTTCCACTTCCACTAATTCCTGTAATTACAACCAACTTGTTTTTAGGCAACTCTAAATTTATTGATTTTAAATTATGCTCTCTTGCCCCGTATATCTTAATCTTGTCCATCTATTTCCCTATATCAACTTATTTACAATAAGTCCCATAATTATTAAATTTAGTAATAAAATAAGATTTTTATATCTTTTTGGATCTGTTTTATGGGCTACTGTTATACCCAAATAGACCCCAAGAAGTGATGAAACACCGATGATTACCCCATGATAATAGTCAATATGTCCAAAATAAGAGAGTGAGATAAAACCGGCAAGTGAAGAAAAAACTACAAAAAAGAGAGTAATCCCAACAGCTTTTTTGATATCAAAATGTAAAAAACCGACTAAAATTGGAGTCAGAAGAAGCGACCCGCCAATCCCTACACTCATAGCCAAAAGTCCGACAACAGCACCTATAGCAAAATATAAAGCCCTATTTTCAATCTCATCTTTTTCACAAACAGCAGGTGTGATAAAAAACTTATAAATCGCCAATACTACAACAAAGAGCAAAATACTCATCAATGTTTTAGAGGATAGCGAATTTACAACAAACCCACTACCAAGTCCACCCACAAATCCACCAAGACCAAAAAAAATTGTACTTTTATGGTCAAAAACAGCTCTTTTATGATTTAGATAAGATCCATATATAGAGCTAAAAAGCATCTGTACGATAGAGATACCAATAGCATCTTTGATATCATATCCCAAATAGAGCAAAATCGGAACCAAAATAGCCCCACCACCAACACCAAAAAAACCAGAAACAACTCCAACAACTATACCGATAACAGCTAACTCTAAAATCATAAAACCCCAATAAAAAGAGTTAATTTTACATAAAAGCCACTTAAGGGTATAATTTAAATTATGAAAAAAATTGAAATAGATGTAAATAACACAAATTATGATAAATTAATTGATATTTCTGTCACTCTTGTAACAGAGCTAGGATCGACAGATGTAACTATGCGTGATTTTCTAAAACTAAAACCAGGCTCAGTAATAGACCTTAAAAAACCAGCAGGTGAGAGTGTAGAACTTTATGTAAATAAGAAAATTGTTGGCAAAGGTGAAGTTATGGTCTATGAGGAGAATTTAGCAATTAGAATCAATGAGATTTTAGACTCTGATGCCATCATCCAATATTTTAAAAAAGAGCGTCAGTGAAAAAGCTTTTTTTTCTACTTTTATTTGCCTCTCTCGCTTATGGCTCTAACATAACATCACACAATATCTACAAACAAGATGATAGTGTAGATTTGATGCTTACATTTGACAAGCCATATCTTGGAAAAATTTCTAAAAAAAAGGATGCAAACGGCACTATTTTGATGCTTGAGGGTCTAAAAATCGATAAAAGCATCACAAAAGAGATTAGCTCTAATATCATTCAACAGATACAAATTCTTCCATATAAAAATCAAACTTTTGTAAAAGTAAACTCTGTAGATCCAACCAATCTACAAGCTTCTAAAACAGTTGACAATTATGGTCTTCGTATCAGAGTTAAAAAAACCCCACCGCTACTACCAATTCAAACAAAAAAATTTGAAACTAAAAAAGAGAGTGATATAAGTGGAGGTTTTCTAAAGGTCATAGCAGTGCTTGGCTTTTTACTTTTAATACTCTATCTTTTAAAAAGATGGTTATCAAACCAAAACTCTTCTACTGGTAGTGGTTGGCTATTTCACAAAGACTCAAACAAAAAACAAGATATAAAAATCCTAAATCAAAAAGTATTAGACGCAAAAAACAGAGTCGCTCTTTTAGAGTTTAACGATACAAACTATTTAGTGATACTTGGAAACAGTAATATCATTTTAGATAAATTCAAAAGCGACAAACCAAAAAGTGAACAAAACTTTGATGAACTCTTAAATCAAAAATCTCAAAAACTAGGAGAGTTACTAAAGAGTAACTCTTAAGTAATAGGACATATTGTATCGTAATGCAATTACTATCATCACTACTAAACTTTTATTCATACTAGACTTCTTAAAAAGATTAATATAACCATCCCAGACCAAACTTCATCATAACAGCGATTATCAAACAGTGCGAT
>CAYUSV010000125.1:0-4873 GCA_964447385.1 uncultured Campylobacterales bacterium
GAGTATGATAAGAAAATTACCAACTTTAATAACCATCTTTTGAAAGTGGCTTTGCGCCTCACGCTCTGCCTTAGCAACCAATCCAACCGTTTTTCCAAAGTAGGTCTGTTTACCTGTCGCACTTACTTTGGCGAGCATCTCACCTTGCTTGATAATTGCATTGGCATATAGTTCATCCCCGGCTTTTTTATGTACAGGCAAAGATTCACCTGTCAATGCCGATTGGTCTACAAGAAGAAACCCTTCGCCACCGAGCAGCGTCACATCAGCAGGAACAATATCACCAATCTTGACTTTGATGATATCATCGGGCACCACCTCTTTGGCATCAATCTGCTGCCACTTACCATCCCTTATTACAAGAGCCATTTGTGCCAACTTCTTTTTTAATACGGAAATTGCATTGAGTGCTTTTGACTCTTGATAAAAATCAACAAATGCATTAACCAAAAGCAGTATCATAATGACCGTAAAATCTTCCCACCGCCGAGCAAGGGCAGAAAGTATCGCCGCTACCTCTATCATCCATGGAATGGGTCCCCAAAATCGTCGAAAAAGCCGATGCATCCAACTCTCTTCTTTCTCTTGGATTGCATTAAAACCGTACTTTTTGAGTTGCTCTTGTGCCTGTATAGTGGAGAGACCTTTGGTATTTACACTGTTTATTTTATCCACCTATAACTCCTAAAATTATTTGATATTACATTTAAGCTCTCTAGCCTTAATCGCATGAAGTTTATTTAGAATATCTTCCATTTCAAAGAGATTATCTTCAAACCCTGCTTTAAATTTATCCCTTTTAGTTTCCATATATACAATTTGTTTGTCAATATCTTTGATATCTATTTTGCAGTTTTTGGCAGCTTCCATCTCTTTTTCTAGAACCCAATCTGTTGCTTTTTTTAAAAATTGTTGCATAATTATTCCTATTTTTTTAGTAGACTCTTTTTTAAAAGAGTCAGCGTTTCATCAAAATCATAAACTTTCAAAACTCCGGTTGGAATTTCAAGTGTTATGATATCTTTGTTAGTTATCTTTTCTATAGCCATAATCAATGCTCTAAGCGAATTTCCATGTGCACTAACAAGTACGGTTTTTCCCTCTGCAAGTTGGGGAGCAATCTTCTCATAAAAGTAGTTGAGTGTGCGTTTTCGTGTATCTTTTAACGATTCACCTACAGGAAGCAGCATAGGATTGATATTTTTGTATTTTATATCATTGCCTGGAAATCTTGGGTCATCCATTTTCAGTGGTGGTGGAGGAGTATCATATCCCCGACGCACAGCGAGAAACTGTTCTTCACCAACTTCTTTTTTAATCTCCTCTTTATTGTGTTTTTGCCATACACCGTAGTGGCGTTCGTTTAACTTCCAGCTGCGAAAGGAGTCTATATGTTCCAACTCCATCTCTTTTAAAACCAATTGTGCTGTATGAATCGACCGTTTCAGCCATGAAGTAAAACATATATCAACACTAATACTATGGTTTTTTAGTACTTTTGCAGCACTTCTAGCTTCTCTAACACCTTGCTCGCTTAAATCTATATCCGTCCATCCGGTAAAAAGATTCTCTTTGTTGTAAAGGCTTTGACCATGACGAAGAAGTATTAATTTTCCTTTGTTCATGTCATTTTTCCTGCAATATAGTCAGTTACTTCTAGTAATCGCTGGGAATAACCATACTCATTATCGTACCAGGCAAGAACTTTTACCATACGATTACCGACAACTGCTGTTGAGAGTCCGTCGATGATGGAAGAGTGACGGTTATTGATGATATCTGAAGATACAATCTCTTCAGTCGTAAATTCCAAGATACCGTTTAATTCACCGTTTGCCATATCTTCAAATACTTTGTTTACCGATTTGGCTGTCACATCTTTTTTAAGTAAAGCCACAACTTCTGTAATTGCACCATCAGGAACCGGAACACGAAGTGCCATCGCTTCCATTTTCCCCTTAAGCACTGGAATAACTTCAACAGTTGCAATAGCTGCACCCGTTGTAGTCGGAATAATGTTCACAGCCCCAGCACGACCACGCCTTCTTTTTTTTGCACTTTTATCTACTGTAGTCTGGCTGGAAGTGTAAGCATGTGTTGTTGTAATCATTGCATTTACAATACCAAAATTCTCTTCGAGCACTTTCATTACAGGGGCTAAAGAATTGGTTGTGCAAGATGCATTAGAGAGAACATGATGTATACTATTATCATAAGCCTCATGATTGACCCCCTTAACGATAGTCAAATCAACATTTTTCCCCGGAGCTGAGATAAGCACCTTTTTTGCACCTGCTGCAATGTGTTCTGAGGCAAGAGTACCTTCGGTAAAATGCCCGGTACACTCAATCACGATATCGATGTTAAGCTCCCTCCATGGAAGCTCAATTGGATTACGACTGCTTACTATTGTAATCTTGTGACCATCTATAATTAGATTTCCCTGGAGTATTTCAATCTCAAAATCTGCTTTCCCATGTACTGAATCATATTTCAAAAGATAAGCAGCATTTTCTACATCGGAAGTATTTGCTGCAACTATTTCATAGTTTTTTGGCAGATTGTGTATATAGTGCCTAAGTACCTGATTGCCGATACGACCAAGCCCATTAATTGCTACACGCTTTTTCATTTGTCTTCTTTGAATATTCTCAAAGCCTCATCTACCGAAACATCTTTTACAGTAATGGCATAAATTGCATTTGCCATGTTGATAGCCTCTTTTAAAGAGCGTTGGTGAATATTTCGTCCTGTACCGTTACCGCGGCTTCCTCCAATATGAATTTGTTCATGTAACTCTTTTAAAAATGATTTTTCATCGATTTTACCCCCGCCTTCACATAAAACTCCACAAGCTCCGGCAGCCTGTGTTACTTCTTTTAAAAGACTTGAGTCAAATTTTTCATCAATATAAGGAACTTTGAGTTTAACAAAATCAGCTCCAAGGCATACCCCCACACCAGCAGCCCCTGCAATCAAGTGTGCATCGTGTTCATCTTTTATATATTTGCCTTTAGGGTAAATCCAAAGCACGGCTATTAAACCACCCTTATGTGCCTGATGTATTATATGTGCCGCTTCTTTGAGCATTGCATGTTCATGTTCACTCCCTAAATAAAGTGTGTAACCTACACCTAAAATATTTAAACCACTGCTTTTTTTAAAGCAAAGTACATCTTTAACTTCAAGCCATTGCTGTGAATAAGGGTCTTTGTCAGTATAGGGAATGAGGTTAGTTTTAGCATTAAGTTTTACAAGATAAGGGATTTTGGAATATTTTCGTCCATAACGGCTGATTAATCCAAATTGAGTAGCAAAAACACCGATATTTGCTTTTGAAGCGATTTTAAAAAGGTGTTCAGGATTATTATCTTCCAAAGGAATTTTAGATCCAAAAAAATCATTATTTAGATGCTCAACTTTTTGATCTCCGGCAAATAGCATCAATCGACCACTACCACCGGTAGCTTTTTCAAAATTTTTTGAGAATGTACGCTCTTTTTTATTTGGTATATCAGCAGGTAAATATCTCTTCATTATTAACTCCTTCCAAGTTTCTTTTCTGCTATTAAAATATTTTGAATTGTTTTGAGTACGCTGTCAGGATTAAGGCTGATTGAGTCTATTCCAAGTTTTACTAAAAACTCCGCCATTGCAGGATAATCAGATGGCGCCTGCCCGCAGATTCCACTATGACGGTTGTTTCGTTTAGCACCTTCAACAGCCATTTCAATCATCTTCATCACCCCAGGATCTCTCTCATCATAATCAAATGCAACGATTTGTGAGTCTCTGTCAACTCCAAGGGTTAGTTGGGTTAAATCATTGCTTCCAATACTAAATCCATCAAAAATCTCACTAAAAGCATCAATTTGGATGATATTATTTGGAATTTCACACATAACATATATTTTAAGCCCATTTTCGCCTTTTTTTAGACCATACTTCGCCATCGTATCAAGTACTTTTTGCCCCTCTTCCACACGCCTGCAAAAGGGAATCATCAAGATAACATTTGTAAAGCCCATCTCATCTCGAAGCCGTTTCATAGCAGCACATTCAAGTGCAAATCCCTCTTCATAATTTGGATGCCCATATCGTGCAGCACCTCTAAAACCAATCATTGGGTTGTCCTCTTTTGGTTCAAAATATTTTCCACCCAATAAAGTGGCATATTCATTTGTTTTAAAATCACTCATACGCACAACACAGGGTTTTGGATAAACCACTGCAGCGATTGTTGCCACTCCCTCAGAAAGTGTTTTGACAAAAAAATCAATTGGATTGGCATAAGCACTTGAGAGTTTGTAAATCTCTTCTTCTGTTTTTTTATCCACTTTTTCAGGGTGTTTGAGTGCCATAGGATGGGTTTTGATATATTCGTTGATGACAAACTCCATGCGGGCAAGTCCGATACCGTCCACCGGTAGAGATGAAAGGCTAAATGCTATATCAGGATTGCCAAGGTTCATCATGATTTGGGTTTTTGTTTTATCAAGCTTGCTAAGATCTGTTTTTACAATCTCGAAATCAAGTTTTCCTTCATAGATATAACCTGTCTCACCCTCCGCACAATTTACCGTTACCTCTGCTCCGTCTTGAAGTACTTTAGTCGCACCATCTGTTCCCACAACAGCAGGGATACCAAGTTCACGACTGATAATCGCTGCATGACAGGTGCGTCCACCTCGGTTAGTGATAATGGCTGCAGCCATTTTCATAACTGGTTCCCAGTCAGGTGTTGTTGTATCAGCTAAAAGGACTTCTCCAGATTTGAATTCACTAAGATGGTTGGTATCGGAGATATAATGTATTTTTCCCTGCCCAATCTTTGTACCAACTGCCCGACCGCTAATGAGGAGTTTACCTTTTT
>CAYUSV010000126.1:0-4873 GCA_964447385.1 uncultured Campylobacterales bacterium
ATAAAATTCAGCTTTGGTTAAATTATACTGTTTTCTTTCTCTTCTATCCCTTAAAGCAACAGTTTTATTGCTCATTTCTTCATCTCCAAGCACTAAAATCATAGGAACTCTTTGCTTTTCTGCTGTTCTTATTCGTTTGTTTAAACTCTCATTTTTACCTGAAATTTCACAGTCTATCTCCATCATCATAAGTTCTTTCTCTATCTCTTTAGCATAAGATAGATGAGCATCGGCAATAGGTACGATGATAACCCCAGTTGGAGCTATGAAAAATGGAAACTCTCCACCCACATGCTCAATCAATATACCGATAAATCTCTCAAACGAACCTAAAATTGCTCGATGGATCATAACAGGTTGCATTTTTTTATTGTTTTCATCAGTATATTCTAGCTCAAATCTCTCAGGAAGATTAAAGTCAACTTGAATTGTTCCGCATTGCCACTTTCTTTTTAAAGCATCTGTGATTTTGATATCAATTTTTGGACCATAAAATGCTCCTCCACCCTCATCAATCCCATAGTCAATCCCACTCTCATCAAGTGCGTCTTTGAGTCCGTCTGTTGCTATTTCCCAAACTTTTTCATCGCCGATTGCTTTATCTGGTCTAGTAGAGATTTCAAGATCGTACTTAAATCCAAAACTTTTCATAATATCATCAACAAAATCCAAAACTTCTATAACATTCTCTTTTATCTGGCTTGGTGTACAAAATATATGTGCATCATCTTGAGTAAATTCACGAACCCTAAAAAGCCCGTGCATAACACCACTCTTCTCATGTCTGTGAACTACACCATATTCAAAAAACTTTAGTGGTAGATCGCGATAGCTTCTAAGAGAGTTTTGGTAAACTTTGATGTGTCCTAAACAGTTCATAGGTTTTATCCCATACTCAATATTATCGATAGTCGTAAAGTACATGTGCTCACCATAGTTTTGATAATGACCGCTAGTTTTCCAAGCTTCAGATTTTAAGATCTCAGGAGCACGAACTGGTTGATAACCTCTTTTTCTATGAGCAGTAAATAAAAGTGCTTCAAGTTTACTTCTTAGTCTCGCACCGTTTGGAAGCCAGATAGGAAGTCCTGCTCCTATCTCATCATCAAATGTAAAAAGACCAAGCTCACCTCCAAGTTTTCTATGATCTCTTTTTTTCGCCTCTTCAATCATTGCAAGATGCTCTTTGAGACTCTCTTTATCTGCAAAAGCTGTACCGTAGATGCGTGTTAGCATCTCTCTTGATTCATCACCGCCAAGATATGCCCCAGCCACACGAGTGAGCTTAAAGTTGTGTAAAAGTTTTGTGTTTGGTACATGTGGACCACGACAGAGATCTTCAAAATCACCTTGTTTGTAAATAGTGATATTTTCATCTTCAATACGCTTTAAAACTTCTTGTTTTAGATCATCATCAGCAAATTTTTCTAATACATCTGTTTTTGATATGTTATATTGTTCAATAGGAATTTTCTTTTTGATGAGTGCCTTCATCTGCTTTTCAATAGCTTTAAGATCAGTATCATTTATCTTTTGTGAAGTCCTAAAATCATAATAAAATCCATCTTCTATGACAGGTCCTACAAAAAATTTTGCATCAGGATAGAGCATCTTGATAGCTTGTGCCATAAGGTGTGCGGTAGAGTGTCTTATAATAGATAAAGCATCGTCAGAGTTGTCAAAATATATATTATTACCGCTTAAATTATCAATTTCGGCACTCTGTGTATCAAAGATTTCACTATCTTTTTTTATGCCTATTACTATCTCTTGCATTAAAACCTCGTTATTGTTTATATAAAATCGCTATTTTATCTAAAATATTCTTTTAATCAAGATTTTAAATCAAAGTTATTTTTTATACTGAGTAGTATAATGGTGGCCACGATTGGACTTGAACCAACGACCACTACCATGTCAAGGTAGTGCTCTACCAACTGAGCTACGCGACCATCTGTGAGAGTAAAACGGGATACTATCACAATCCCCTTAATTTTAAGCTTTAACCATCAATAAAATATATTTGCGTATTATTATGTTAAATTATGTTACTATGGTCGCTTCGAGGGGACGAAATATTTTATTATGAAAGTGAGGTAATGATGGATAGTCAAAACATAGTTGCGACTGATGTGCTGATCGTCGGCGGGGGCCCATCGGGTTTGAGTACGGCAATCTATCTAGCAAATGTTCTTAGTAGCAAAGAACACAGTGGGAGGATTTTGCTGGTTGAAAAAGGTGAATCTATTGGTAGCCATATTCTCTCAGGTGCGGTAATTAAACCTGAAGTTTTTGAAGATCTTCTTCCATATTTTGGGACAGATGATATACCGTTTAACACAAAAGTTGTAAAAGATACAACTGTTTTTCTAACAGGCGATGATTCATATAATTTACCGTTTCATCCACCATACATGAATAATGTGGGCAATCAAATTGCCTCTTTGGGGGAGGTATGTAAATATCTAGCAACTGTTGCAGAGAAAAAAGGTGTTGAAATTTATACAGGTTTTGCTGTAGATGAACTTTTGTATGATGTAAAAGGTAAACTCATAGGAGCAAAAACCAAAGATACAGGTGTAGATCACAATGGAAACAAACTAGCAAACTTTCAAGAAGGCACTACAATAGAGGCAAAAATCACTATTTTAGCTGAAGGAACTAGAGGAAGTCTTACAAAGACACTTATCAAAGAGAAAAACCTTGATGATGGTAAAAACGCTCAGATATATTCACTTGGTGTAAAAGAGTTATGGAGGATTCCTGAAGGAAATATAGAAGAGGGTCAAGTTTATCATACTGCTGGTTATCCGCTCAAAAGCAAAGAAGAGTTTGGTGGTGGATTTATTTATGGACTTAGTGATAATCGTGTTGCTTTAGGACTTGTTGTAGGACTTGATTATAAAGATCCAACTTTTGATATTCACGGTGCAATGCAAGTTTGGAAACAGCATCCATTTGTGAGTAAAATTTTAAAAGATGGACAAATCTTAGAGTTTGGGGCAAAAACACTACCTGAGGGTGGGTATAATTCTATACCAAAATTTTACGGTGAAAATTTCTTGATTGTGGGAGATAGTGCAGGGTTACTAGCGACTGCAAGCCTTAAAGGTGTTCATCTAGCAGTACAATCTGGTATAAATGCAGCAAAAACTGCAGCCCAAGCTCTCATAAAAGGTGATACGAGTGAGACTGAATTAAGTTCAATTCAAAAACATTTTGAAAATAGTCGTCTACACAGTGAACTTTATCCTATAAGAAACTTTAGACAATCATTTGAAAAAGGTTTAATTTCAGGTGCTCTTAGGTTTGGTTTTCAACTTCTTACAAAAGGTGGATGTATTGGTGGAGACTTAGAGACTGAGCTTGACAATAAAACACTCAGAAAATTGAGTGAAATGGGTGAGCATGAGAGTTTTAAAGAACGATTTGCAGGAAAGTTAGAGTTTGATAAAAAACTTACTTTTGATAAAGTTACTGATGTCTTTTATTCAAAAGCTCACCATGATGAAGAGCAGCCTTGTCACTTAAAAGTGGATCAAGTAAAAATGAAACAAAATATAGCTGATTATGACGCACCATGTCAATATTTTTGTCCAGCTGAAGTTTATGAACTTCATGCTGATAAAAATGGTCAAAAAGAGCTTCGAATACATGCAGAAAATTGTGTACATTGCAAAACTTGTGATATCAAATCTCCAAATGATGCAATAGTTTGGGTTACACCTTATGGTGGGGACGGTCCGCAATATGATTACATGTAACAAAGGAGATTTATAATGGCTTTAACAATTATTAGTTTGATGAAACAGGTACCGCTCCCTAGTGAAATGCGAATGGGAGATGATGGTTTGATGGATAGAACAAAAGCAAAATCCATCATAAATATAGATTGTTCTTTTGGTTTAGAAGCAGGACTTCAACTAAAAGCACAAAATCCAGATGCAAAACTCATAGTTTGTTCTATGGGACCGCCATCATTTGAAGCGTCTTTGAAAAAAGCACTATCAATGGGTTACGATGAAGCATATCTACTCTCAGATAGAAGACTTGGAGGGAGTGATACTTATGCAACTGGTTTAGCAATTGCAACTATGCTTAAACATTTAGGATTTACAAAAGATTCAAAAGAACCTTTTGTTATAGTAGCAGGTAGACAGACAAGTGATGGAGATACAGCACATGTTCCTTCGCAAGTTGCTGAAAACATGGGGATTCCTCAAGCAACATTTATAGAGACGTTAGAATCTAAAGATGGTGATATCGTTGCAAAACGAATTATCGAAGGTGGTTATCAAATGATGAAACTTCCTATGCCATGTGCTCTTTCTTTAACACCAACAGGAATTGCTCCTCGTCGACCATCTCTTGGTGGTGCGATCAAAGCAAAAAATAGTGAAATTACAATGTTTAATATCGACGATATTGGGCTTGGAACGGATCATATCGGACTTGGTACACCAGGCGAGAGTGGAAGTCCAACAATTGTATCAAAAGTGGTTACGATCAAAAGTGAAAGAGCTCCGGCTAAAATGGCTACAGGGCACAACGAAAAAGAGTTGGTTTCTAGTTTTCTTGGTGATTTTGAATCTGGTAAAAACAGCATTGAAGAAAAGGAAGTTAAAGAGAAAAAAGCCAAAAAAAGAGATGAGAGCCTAAGGGTCATTGACTTTAGAAAAGGCGCTCGCGGAATCTTGACTTGGGCTGAGGTTGTAAAAGGTGAGATAACAAGATCATCTTTGGAGCTTTTAACTCCTGCAAAAGATTTAGCAGAATCGTTAGATGAAGATACAAAAGTAACTGCGCTAATTATTGGCAAAGATGTTGGAAAGTTAGCAAAAGAATTAATCTCTTATGGAGCTGATGAGGTAAT
>CAYUSV010000127.1:0-4871 GCA_964447385.1 uncultured Campylobacterales bacterium
TGAAAAAGAGTTAGATATCTATACAGACACACTATTTGAATTGATTGAGGTGAAAAAATGAAAAAGTTATTAGTTTTAGTGCTTCCAGCATTTATCTATGCACAAAATTTAAGTTCTTTGATAGATTCAGCCCAAAGTGCCAACTATCTGTTAAAAGCATCTGCTTTAAATGCACAGGCAAAGAAAAAAGAGTTAGAGTCGGAAATGAGTGGTTATTATCCCACTATTGATGTAGGAGCAGCCTATGTGAGTTTTGATGAAGTCTCTCCTTTTCAGGCAGGAAATACACTCAATGTTTATGCAAAAGCAGGAATTGACCTATTTGATGGATATCGTAAAAGCTCTTTGGTAAAACAGAAAAAGAGTCTTTATAAATCAAGTCAATTAGATTTAGTTTATGCACAAAAAGCACTTACATTTGATATCGTTCAAGATTTTTTCAACATCAAAAGTGCCCAAGAGACAGAAAAAGCTTTGAGAGAAAAATCTAAACAACTCCAAGCAGATATAGAAAAAATAAAAAAGTTTAAATCAGCTGGATTAGCATCCCAGGATTATGTCGATAAACTCCAATCCTCTTACGATACAAACAGATATGATTTAGAGTCTTTAAAGCTAAATATCAAAACATTAAAAAACTATCTTTCACTTAAAACTGGTATGGAGATAACAACTTTGGAAGATGCTTTGCTTTCAAATCCTCAAAATTTGGAGTTTGTACCAAGTGAAGCGATAAAATCACTTGAAAAACAAGCTGATGCACTAGAAGCAGTTGCCAAAGCTGCCAATGCTGTTTATTATCCCAATGTGCGGTTAGAAAATACCTATAGTTATTATGATTATTCCAGAGATGATGGAGTAAGGGCTATGGGTATAGATCAAGTTGAAAAACAAAATAAAATAGCGTTGATGGCTAACATGAGACTATATGATAACGGTGCAAACAAAAAACAAAAACAGGCACTTCGTCTGCAAAAACAAGCTTTGCAAGAGCAGATAAACTACCAAATAGCCCAAGAAAAAATCAGATATAGACTCTCTATAGATACACTAAAAACCGCAACTGTTAACATCGAAAGTGCTAAAAGTGCTTTTAAATCAGCTGGAAGTGCTTATGAAACGATTAAAGCAAAATTTGATGCAGGAATTGTTGACCAAGTAACATATCTTGATGCTTTAAGTCAAAAAACAGCAAGCAAAGCACGCTACCAAAAATCACTTAACGATTATGAGATTGCAAAAGCAAACTACTACTTCACATCAAATAAAAATATCAAGGATTATATCAAATGAAAAAATTATTAACAATATTAGCATTATTAATAGTGAGCCTGCAGGCAAAAGAAATCTACGCTACTTTTACAGTTCACGCAGAGAGGAGTGCTAATTTAGCATTTAGTTCTAGTGGTATTGTTGATAAGGTTTTAGTAGATATCGCAATAGAAGTTAAAAAAGGTGCTATCTTAGCAAAGTTACAAAATGAAGATTTAAAAGCATCTTTAGGGATTACGCAAACAGCACTTAAATATGCTAAGAAAGATTACAACCGACGACAAAAAGTAAAATCCATCATAGACCAAGCTGAGTTTGATAAATACGCCTCAAAATATGCAAATGCCAAAGCACAGTTAGTTTATCAACAAGCCATACTTGATAAAACTATTTTAAAAGCACCTTTTAATGGAGTGATATATGAGAAAAGTATCGAAGTTGGAGATGCAGTAAGTGGTGCAATGATACGAACGGTGTTTAAAATCCAAAGTCTTAGTGAGAGAAAACTGGTTTTAGAGTTTGACCAAAAGTATTGGGCTGATGTGAAAGTTGGAGATAAATTTTCTTATAAAGTTGATGGAAGTGATGAGACTTATGCGGGTGTTATCGCTAAAATATACCCTGCCATTGACACTCAAAAACGAAAAGTAAAAGCAGAAGTGAAAGCCAAAGATTTTATCGTTGGACTTTTTGGAGATGGTACGATTATAACAGCTGAAACAAAGTAGGTAAAGATGTATAAATTAGCAATCAACAGACCTATCACAACGCTGATGTATGTCATCACACTTGTGATATTTGGCTTGATGAGTTTTAAGTCTATGCCGTCAGCACTTTTCCCAAATGTAGATTTTCCAATGGTTACAGTTAAAACTGTTTACCCCGGGGCAGAAGCTAGTACGATTGAGTCACAAGTAACGGATAAGATAGAAGAGGCAATTTCACGAATTGGTGGGATTGACTCTATCACATCTACAAGTTCTGAGGGTGTGAGTGTGGTCATGGTTAAGTTCTTTTTGGAGAGAGAAATCAATGAAGCAACCAATGATGTCAGAGATAAAGTAGCCGCTGTTATCTTACCTCGTGATGCCAAGACTCCATTGGTGAGCAAACTAGATATCGGTGGAGCATCTGTAATCAATATCTTTTTAACAGCTAAAAATGATAGTGTTAAAAACTTGATGCTCTTTGCCGATGAAAAAGTAAAACCAAAACTACAGAAAATCAATGGCGTAGGGGCAATCAAAATCATAGGTTACAAAGATAGAGAGATAAAAATCTATCCCAATCCAAACTTGCTCAATAAATTTGGTATAACCGTCACAGAACTAAACCTTATAGTAGCTAGAGAAAATGTAAAAATCGGCGGTGGTAAACTTATCTCTTCCACCAAAGAGTTCACACTCAAAACAAAAGCCGATGCCATCACAGTTGCGGAGCTTAAAAATATCATGATAAAAGATGATATCAAGTTAAAAGATATCGCAACTGTTGAAGATAGTTTAAGTGATGCAAAAAGTTATGCCTCTTACAATGGTGTGGAAGGTGTCATGCTTGAAGTTCAAAAGATTTCAGGAACAAATACCATCGATATCGTACAAAAAGTAAAAGACTCATTGCCAATTCTCGAAAAATTAGCAGGGGATAGATATGAAGTAAAAGCTTTAAATGACACTTCCCCTTTTATAGTAAGCTCCCTGGAACAAGTGAAATTTGATCTTATTTATGGGTCGTTTTTAGCCGTCATTATTATCTTTGTTTTTTTGAGAAACTTAACCATTACATTAGTCTCTGCTTTGTCAATTCCAGCTTCTATCTTTGGTACTTTTGCCTTGATGGATTATATGGGATTTGATCTCAATAAAATGACTTTGATTGGGCTTACTTTGTCTATCGGAATTATCATCGATGATGCTATCGTTGTGATTGAAAATATCTATAAAAAGATGGAGGAGGGAATGGAGAAGTTTGAAGCAGCCATTGAGGGAACTAAAGAGATGGCGTTTACCATCTTGGCAATTTCTGCAATGCTTTTGGCTGTATTTATCCCTGTCTCTTTCATGAGTGGAATTGTGGGGAAATTTTTTGAGAGTTTTGCGATGACGGTTGGGTTTGCTGTTATCATCTCTTATACAGTGGCTCTAAGTTTTATACCAAGTTTGAGTGCGAGGGTTTTGGAAAAGAAAGAGAGTAAGTTTTACAATCTGACTGAGCCGATATTTAAAGGCTTAGAGAAGATTTATGAAGTCACTTTGAAACTTGTTCTTCGATTTAAAATTATCACTTTGGTTTTAGTATTTGCTGGTTTTTTTGGCTCACTGAGTCTATTCCCAAAAATTGGAATGGATTTTATACCCAAAGAGGATAAAGCAGAGTTTGAGATATTTTTAAAAGCGGATGCTAGTATTTCACTAGAGGAGATGATAAAAAAATCAAAAGCTGTAGAAGAGATGGTTAGAAAAAATGAAAATGTTCTCTTTACAACTTTAAGTGTGGGTTACAATACAGCTGGGGAAAAACACAAATCTATGCTTTATGTGAAGTTAAATGATAAGAAAAATAGAAGTATAAATCAAGACCAAATTATCCAAAACTTTAGAGGTGAGTTAGAGCCATTTAAAAAAGAGTTGTTCATAACCGCAGCAGCTATACCAGATATCAAAGGTGCTGGGGTTTCCGTACCTTACCAAATAGTTTTAAAATCTGACTCATTTGAGGATTTGAAAGTTGCTACAAAAAATTTGACAGATTATCTAAAAAAGAAAGAAGGTTTTGTGGATGTTGATACAAACCTTGATGATGGAAAACCACAGATTGATATCAATATATTAAGAGCTAATGCCAATAGATTAGGTATATCAGCATCACAAATAGCCAATGCCATCTCAACAGCATTTTCAAGTGATTTGGAGATTTCCTATTTTGAAGAGAAAGGTAAACAGTACAATGTTACGCTACGATTTGATGATAATAATAGAGTTTCTACCCAGGATATCAAAAAGATACAACTCAAAGCTGCTAATGGTCAGTTAGTCTATCTTGATGGTTTGGTAGAGTTTTCAAACTCAACTGCACTGGCTACGATAAATCACTTTGATAGACAGAGACAAGTGACTATTTTTTCAGACTTGTTTGGTCTTGATTTGGGTGGTTCTTTAGTTTATACCAGAGAAAAGATTGATGAACTTCTTCCAGAAAGTGTAACTTATAGATTTACGGGATTTGCAGAAGAGATGGAAAAAACAGCTGAAGCTTTTGGAGCTGCACTTGGGCTTTCGGTTATCCTTATGTTTATCATTTTAGCTATTTTATATGAGTCTCTTATCCAACCTATCATCATCATGATAGCACTACCTTTGAGTATCATCGGTGTGATGTTGGCTCTATATCTTAGTGGATTACAATTTTCTCTATTTGTCATGATTGGATTTATGTTACTTATGGGAATAGTTGGGAAAAATGCTGTTTTATTGGTAGATTTTGCAAATGGAGCGATGGAGAGAGGAAAAAGTGCTGATGAAGCTTTGATAGAAGCTGGAGAGAAAAGACTTCGACCGATTTTGATGACCACCGTTGCGATGATATTTGCCATGTTGCCA
>CAYUSV010000128.1:0-4808 GCA_964447385.1 uncultured Campylobacterales bacterium
TTTAACAGCGTCAGCTGGATTAAGTTTTACAAGAGAGGTTAGTGAGTTTGGAAGAGATGTTGTGGTGGTTGCTTGTCTGTTTATATCTATCTTTATAAATGTTTTACTATTTTTGTATTCATATAATATTATATTTTTATCAAAATCATCACTAAAATCCACAACTATCTCAGCTCTTTCACCTGGTGAGAGTGTAAGTCTACTCATAGTTACAGGAGACTCTAGTAGTGCGTTATCTGTTGCTATTTGGCTAAAGTTTCGATTATCGCTAAATCCTAATTCATATACAGTAGAGTTAGAGCCGTTTAAAATTCTAAATCTTATCTCTTTAGCTTCAGCTTCAAATGTTGGCTCAATCGCTCCATTTGTTATAAAAATATCCCCTATATAGCCTCCCATGATCTCTTGCATAGTAGGGTTGTAGTCAAATTGATTGTCTACAAATTTGCGATCTTGCAAAACAAGTGGTATATCATCTACGCCATAACGCTTTGGAAGATCTAATGCTTTACTTTCATCATCTTCTATGATGATAAATCCAGCCAAACCTTTATAGACATGTTCGGCTGTTTTTCCCATAAAGTGTGGGTGATACCAATTTGTACATGCCTTTTGTAAAACTTTATATCTTGCACTCCAAGTTTTAGTTGGCTCGATGACTTGATGAGGTGTACCATCCATGTTTGCTGGCACATGCATACCATGTCCGTGCATTGTTGTAGCTTCGCTCAATTGATTTGTAAAATTTACTGAGACTTCATCGCCGTTTTCTATCTTAATTGTAGGCCCTAAATATGTACCATTTATTGCATATGTATCTGTTTTGGCTCCATCAAAAAATTGATGTTTTGACTCTTTTATAGTTAGATCAAATTGTTTAACTCCATCAACTACTCTTGGCTCTAAAAGAGAGGGAATAGGGAGTAGCTTTTTACTATCTGATGATCTGTTATCACTACCACAACCCATAAATACCCATGCAGATGTTAATACACTCAGCTGTATAAAATTTCGTCTTTTCATTTTTTCCCTTTTAGTAAGTTAATAAAAAAAAATAAGCTGAATTTTACCTTGTTTTTCTTCATGAAAAATTAAATTAGTTATGGGCTGCTACTTATGTTTTACAGAGTCTATCTCAATTTGTGATATAATGCTATCAAAAGTGACGAAAGGATGGCGATGCATCTCTCTTGTGAAAAAAAAGAGACAATTATCACAACTTTAAAAAATAGTATCCCTTCGCTTCAGGCACTATATCTTTTTGGAAGCTTTTATGATAAGAGTGCAAAAGATGAGAGCGATATAGATATAGCTTTTCTATCTACGGAGTTGATAGATACAAAGATACTATGGGAGATTTCTCAAAGATTATCAATTTTGCTTCAAAGAGATGTTGATCTAGTTGAGCTTAGGAGTGCCAATACCATTTTTAGATATGAAATTATTTCCAATTCAGAGCGTATTTATGGAAGTGGGTATGATGTGGAATATTTTGAAACACTTGTGTATAGTTTTTATCTACGATTTAAACAAGAGAGAAAACCAATAGTAGATGCGATATATGCCGATAAAAAGGTTTTTCATGTCAGCTGATGTTATTTTAAATAAGATAGCTACGATTGAGAAATGTTTGAAGCGTATTTGTGAGGAGTACTATGATGCAAAAGAGACCTTTTGTACCAATTTTACCAAGCAAGACTCTGTGATATTAAACTTAGAGCGTGCCTCACAAGCAACTATTGATATCGCCACACATATTATCAAAAGTGAAAAACTAGGGTTGCCAAATACTAGTAGAGAACTCTTTGTGTTGTTGGAACAAAATAGTATCATTTCAGAAGATGTAAAACTACGGATGCAGGCAATGGTTGGATTTAGAAATATAGCGGTACATGATTATCAAAATTTAAACATTGAGATAGTGATAGCTATAGTTGAAAAACATTTAGTTGATTTTGAATCTTTTATAAAAGAGATTTTTGAAAATTATTTGCATTGATATGACAAAGAGACTTATACTCATTCCAAGGAGCACTCATGATAGGCTATATGTATGATAGTGATTTTTCTCTGCATGATACGGGTGAACATATCGAAAATAGATACCGAACAGAATCTATAAATGAAATGGTAGAAGAAAAATATGAAGTAATTCAAATACCCACAAGAGTAGGAGACAAAGATGAATTAAGTGCCGTCCATGACATGGGTTATGTTGATTGGGTAGAGAGTGGTTATGAAAATGGTATTAGGACTATTATGAGTAGTGATACTGTGTTGAGCTTTGATAGTTATGCAGTTTCTCTAAAAGCTGCTACAAGTACAAAAAATGTTGTTAAAGCCTTTAAAGATGGAGTTGTCAAACGCACATTTTTAAATCTTCGTCCACCAGGTCATCATGCTGAAATTATTACAGGACAAGGTTTTTGTATCTTTAACAATATCGCTTTGATGGCTCGTTATGCTCAAGAGGAAGGATATCAAAAAGTTTTAATTATTGATTTTGATGTACACCATGGCAATGGTACGCAAGATATCTTTTATGACGATGCAACTGTTTTTTACTTCAGTACACATGAGAAAAACAACTATCCATATTTTGTAGGAGAAGAGAGTGAAACAGGACGGGGAGAGGGGTTAGGTTTTACAAAAAATATACCCTACAAAGATGAGATAGAAGATGAAGAGTTTTTAGCACTTTTTGATGAACTTCCTTGTGATTTTGATTTTGATATAGTATTGGTTTCGGCAGGGTATGATTTGATGAATGATGAATATATATCAAGTGCACATATATCATTTGATGCTTTAGCACAGATGGTACAAAAGATTCTTGATTTTTCAAAAGATAAACCTGTTGCATTTTTGCTAGAGGGTGGCTATAACATAGACTCACTTGTCGAAAGTGTGGATGTTACTCTAAAACAGATGAGCATGAGTGATGTGGCATAACTTATTATATTTGTAGTTTTAGCTTTCCAGTAGCATAGTTATGAACCAAAGCTTGTATGATGTTTTGGTATGAGATACCGATATCATTGGCTCTTTGTTTGATAAAGTCCAAATCTGACTGCTTCATATTTATGCTTATCTGTTTTTTTTGCTTAAGGTATTTTAATGTATGTTTGGCTTCTGATTTGATAGTATCATTGTCAAATGGAATTGATTTTAATTTACTGTTTTCAATAGCATCTATTATCTCTAACTCTTCTTTATCGTAAGGCATGATTTATCCTTTGTACTTTTTATTTAATTTTCGACTAGGGATGATGTTTTTTAAAAATATATCATCACCGTCAATTGTATAAGGTATATAGTGTATATATCCACCAAGAGAGATGATGTAAATGTATTGATTGGGATATTTTTCACTATTTGGATGTTTGTAGTTATCCAGCACTCCATTTTGTGACATCTCTTCTAAAACATCATCAAAACTAAACCCTCTCATCGATTTTAATAGTGCATTTTTATCATCACTCCATTTATACAAAACAAACCTTTTTACTTATATGGTAATTATATAATAATTATATTAAGTGAATATAAAAGTTACTTAGTCAAACAGGTAAACTATTAATTTACCTGTCTGACTAGATAAGGTTTTGTCATATGATTAAATAAAAAGAGGGTAATTTTATGAATTGGCAAAACAGATCTCATTTTTTCTTCATTTTTTTATATTATACTGAGATAAATAACTTCATAAAGGGAAAGAAAAATGAAATTGAAGAAGACTTTATCAGTATTAATTTTTATCTTGTCTATCACATTATCGTTTAGCCAAGTTTTTGCTCAAACAGATTTTAAATCAATTCAAATAGAAAAGCAAAATATCAATAGGCAACACTCCATAGGAAGTTCGCTTTTCCTTCTGGGTAATCTTGCACCAGGAGATTCTCCTAATTTTTTTCAATTGAACTATGGGTATCAATTCACCCCAAAAGATATCATTATAGTTGAAGCCTTAACATGGACTTATTATGAACCCTTAGGTACATATGGATCTTCTGATAAACACTATCCAGGTAAGATCAGAGCCTATGGTATTGGTGTGGGTTATCAGCATTTTTTTTGGAAGAAACTGTATTCGACGGTTCAGGCAACCCCTTTTCTTCAGCAATTCCTTGATAAACAAAACAATAAAATTCAAAATGGTTTTCAGTTATATCTCCAGTTTCGACTCGGCTACCGATTTGAATTTTTTAATCAACGCTGGTTCTTAGAGCCATCTGTCGCATTTAACTATTGGCCTATAAATACCAACTTTCCAAACTCCTTTAAGGCGATAGAAAAAGGAGCACCAAATTACGCTTTTGAGCCCGGACTTCATTTTGGATTTAGGTTCTGATGAATTTGTGTATAGATGAGATTTTTAGGTTAACATTAGTATAAGGATATTTATGAAAGCAGTTATTTGTACAAAGTATGGGGCACCAGAGGTTCTTCAGATCCAAGAAGTAGAAAAACCGACTCCAAAAGAGAATGAAGTATTGATAAAAATATATGCTACTACTGTGCATATAGGAGATACTAAAATCAGAAGTTTTAAACCCGGCATGGGGTTTATTCAAGATATGATAGTAAAACCAATTATGCGAATAGTGATTGGTTTGACAGGACCTAGAAAAAAAATACTTGGAATGGAATTAGCTGGAAAAATTGAAGCAGTAGGTGAGGATGTTACGCTATTTAAGCAGGGAGATAAGGTTTTTGCTTCATCTGAATTTCGTTTTGGAACATATGCCGAGTATATATGTTTACCAGAAGATGCTCTGATAGCACCACTGCCAAAAAATATGACCTAC
>CAYUSV010000129.1:0-4711 GCA_964447385.1 uncultured Campylobacterales bacterium
AAAGATATTATTTTAGAGCTAAATCAAAGGCTGGTTTTTGTAGATAAAAAGGAGGTATTTTTAAGCAAGTTAGAGTTTGAACTTTTAAGATACTTCATAACTCATAAACACACTGTGCTTCATAGAGATGAACTGCTCCAAGAGGTATGGGGTGATGAGTGTATAAAATTAGAAAAAACGGTCAATGTAGCTATCAATCGATTATTGAAAAAAATTGACCCTGATAAAACAAAAGGTTACATCGAAGCTATTCGTGGCGTTGGATACAAGTTGTGTTGAGACTAGATCAACTCTATTTTAGAAATTTTTCAATTCTATTTTTTGCCACGCTTTTAGTAACTGCTATTTTTGGATATTTTTTGTTAGAAAAGATTGAAATCAACAACCATAAAACTATGCTTAGCAACATGATAGACCAATATGAAGTAATACAAAATCAGTTAACTAATCCATCAAAATATATCAAAAAAATCAACAAAAAAACACAAGTTCGTATCACAATTATAAACAGTGAGGGAAAAGTACTTTATGAGAGTAATCGCAAAATCAAAGGCATGCAAAATCACCTAAATCGTCCAGAGATACAAGAGGCTTTACAAAATAAAATAGGCTATGCAATTCGTTACTCTCAAAGTATGAATAGAGACTTTTTGTATGTTGCAAAAAAAAACAACCATAGTTTTATACGAATGGCATATGCACAAAAAAATATTCAAGAGAAGTTTTTACGATTTTGGTTAAAGGCTATGTCTATTTTTGTTGTAGCTTTAACTTTAGCATTTTGGATTGCTATACAAATTAGCCATAAAATTTCTAATGATCTTATTCATATAGAAAGAAGTCTTGAAAATTTACTTAACAAAAAATATAAGGTAAAATTTAATAAAACAAGTTGTTGTAAGGAGTTTGATACTATCTCAAAACAGATTGATAAAGTCTCTAAAAAATTAGAAAAAAGAGGGCGTCAAAAAGCAAAATATACTAAAAATCTTAAACTTCTTAGTAAAAAACAGAGTGATATTATCTCTGCAATCGGACATGAGTTCAAAAACCCAGTTGCTGCTATAATGGGATATACTCAAACTATAAAAGATGATGCAAAATTAAATCCACAAATAAGAGATAAATTTTTAGATAAGGTTCTTAAAAATGCATATAAAATTTCTGTCATGATAGACCGACTTTCTCTTGCTATTAAGCTTGAAAATGAGAGCTTTATTCCTAAATTTACTACCTTTAAACTATATCCACTTTTAGAGGATATCAAAGAGAATCTGTTGCAAAAATATAGAGATAGAAAAATTTTGATAGAGTTAGAAGATATCACTATCAAAGCTGACAAAGAGATGTTTGACAATCTTTTAACAAACTTGATAGAAAATGCACTCAAATACTCTGAAGATGAAGTTATCATAAAAGTTAGCGATAACAAAATTGAAGTTATAGATAGAGGAATTGGCATAAATCAAGACGACTTACAAAATATCACAAAACGGTTTTTTCGTGTAGATTCTCTCTCTTGGGATAACTCAATAGGAGTGGGACTTTATATAGTAAAATATATTTTAAAACTTCATAATACCTATTTGGAGATAGATAGTAAACCCTCTAAAGGATCAAAATTTTGGTTTGATATAGGTGGACTTGTTGTATAATCGGGGATAATTTAGTATTAGGGGTTGTCGATGGGATTAAAATCTGACAGATGGATTAGAGAGAAATCACTAAAAGAGAAGATGATAGATCCGTTTTGTGAAGAGCAAGTTGGTAAAAATGTTGTTAGTTATGGGCTCAGCAGCTATGGGTATGATATCAGAGTAGGTAGAGAGTTTAAAATATTTACCAATGTAAATTCGACTGTTGTAGATCCAAAAAACTTTGATGAAGCCAATGTGATTGATGTTGAAGCAGATGTTGCTATAGTGCCGCCAAATTCTTTTGCATTGGCAAGAACGGTTGAGTATTTTAAGATGCCTGATAATGTTTTGGCAATTTGTCTTGGTAAAAGTACCTATGCAAGATGTGGAATTATTGTAAATGTTACACCATTTGAGCCGGGATTTGAGGGGCATATCACTATAGAGATATCAAACACAACACCACTACCAGCAAAAATTTATGCAAATGAAGGAATTGCCCAAGTACTTTTTTTTGAAGGTGATGAACCATGTGAGGTAACTTACGCTGATAAGAGAGGAAAGTACCAATCCCAAACAGGTATTACCCTACCAAGAATTTTGAAATAGATTTTATATGAAACACTCTCATCTATCTCAAATAGCACAACATCTTGATAGCTATAAAAAGATAAATACGATAGAAAAAGTAGATGATACTATCATCAAAATTGCTTTTGATAGAGATGAACCATACTTTTTTGATATGCGTCGTGGGGATTCACATATCTTTAAAAAAGAGAGTTATAAGAAGATTAGAAATTATAACTCCCCCTTTGATGTCATACTCTCCAAAAACTTTACAAATGCCAAGATACAGGAAGTAGAGGTTTTAGAAGGAAACAGAATACTCAAAATTTTTGTAGCAAGTAGCTCAAAATATAAAGCACAAAATCTAATTTTGCAGTTTGAGTTTACAGGTAGAAATACCAATGTAATTATACTAGATGAATATAGTTTAATTTTGGAAGCATTTAGGCATATCGATAGTAAAAATTCTTTTCGCGAAGTTAAAGTGGGCATAAAGCTTCAGCCACTTCCACCAAGAGAGTATAAAGAGAGCATAGAGCCTATCGTTGATATCGATACTTTTTTATATCATGAGTATGAAAAAAGAGAGCTTTTACGACTAAGCTTGGTTAAAAACCAAAAAATCCTCACAATTTCCAAAAAACTTAAAAAATTACAAAAGCTTTATGATAGACTCGAAGATGAAAAAGATCTATTATCTAAAAGTAACGCACTTAATCTTGATGGAAATTTAATTCTCTCAAATATACATAACATGAAAAACTATCAAAAAGAGGTTGAAGTGTTAGACTATGAGGGAAATAAAAAGACAATCAATCTCCCCAAAGATGTTAGAACCCCAGCTGAAGCTGCTAATAGACTCTTTACAAGAAGCAAAAAACTGAAACAAAAAGCAAAAAATAGTTATATCGAGAGGGAAAACTTAGCTCATAAAATTCTCTTTTTACAAAGACTTCAAACAAGCATAGAGACATCTACAAGTTTAGATGAGGTCAATCTATATCTGCCAAAACAACCCAAAAAAATTAAAAAACGGATAAAAGAAGATGCAAATATCGAATCATTTTTTATACAAGGATATAAAATCAGCCTTGGAAAGAATGAAAAAGGTAATATAACGCTACTCAAAGAGGCAAAAATGAGTGATATCTGGATGCATCTTAAAGATATGCCATCAACTCATGTTATAATACGAAATGACAGAAAAAATGTGCCTGATAGTGTATTAGAATTTGGTGCTAAACTTTGTGTACAGTTTAGTGCAACTTCGGGAGGTTCATATTTGGTCGATTATACTTATAGACGAAATGTTAAGATGCGCGAGGGTGCATCTGTAAATTATGTAGAGTACAATACAATAAAGGCGATGAAGAATTAGGGAGATTTACCATGGCGATAACTCAACTCCACGGCATCTTATTTGCAAATCAAAATATGCAAGTAGCTGCCTCAAAACAGATAGATCTACAAGGCAGAGTAGATTTTCAAAACATAGCAGCTGCAGCTGCAGCAAATGACAAACAGCGAGAAATTGATGAGACTAGACCTACAGAAGAGGGAAAAGGCATAGACCCCGATAGAGAACATAACAAAGATCGTTCAGATGAGGAGATGGGCGAAAAAAAAGAGGAGACTAAAATAAAATTTGAAGATGAAAAAAAAGAGGAACATAAAAGTACATCTCGTATTTTAGATATAAAAGCGTAAGACTATGTGAAGGACGATACCAGCTTATTGCATCAGATCATATGCATTTGTTAGATCAACCTCTAAGTCATCTAGCTGTTTATCCATATTAAGTTTCATGATTTTAGCATTTATACTAAGATAAAAATCTGCTTTTTCATCCTCATTATTTGAACTTATAGTGGGTAAAGTCATGTTTTTTAGTTTATCGTAAAGTGAGTTTAAATCATTAGATTCAGAAATTATAATAATTTTATTTTCTCCAAAATATCCTATAAATATATCCGATATGCACTTTTGTACAAGCTCCTTTACCATAGTTGAAAATTTAGTCTCTGTGACTATTGTTTCTGCTTTTCCATGCCATTTTGCAATATTATTAAAATTTTTTACACTAAGTAATATTGCACTTGATTCTTTTGTATATTGCTTTAATATTCCTATTTTTTCAAGGACAAACTCTTTTTTGGGTAATTTTGTATGACTATCAAGATGCATGGCATTATGGATTGCTGTAATATCACTAAATGTGAGAATATAGCTATTTTCATCTTCAAGCTTTGATAGAGTTACTTGATGTTCATATGTTTTGTTATCTCTAACAATTCTTACTTTTTTCTCATCAGTATCATTAAGATTTTGTAACTGTTTTATAAAAGCACTATTTGTTGTTGCATTTATACAGTGAGGTGAACGAGTAAAAAGTACACCTATCTCTGGCATCTCTAGTTGTAAAGCCTCCAAAGAGTTAAATCCACTGATCTCTAAAAAAGCTTTATTGACCATATCTATTTGGTTTTCTTTGATTATTACGATTC
>CAYUSV010000130.1:0-4669 GCA_964447385.1 uncultured Campylobacterales bacterium
TGGTGTATCTTTTTTGTATAAAAACTCTTCTAAGATATTTTCCATCTCTGGTCTTTGACTGACTGCGCTAAGGCGTTGTGCCATTAGTTTTGTTGGCGAGACAACACTATCTGCACCTAGTTTTTTAAGCTTTTCAATATCACTTAAGCTTGCCGCGTTTGTCATGATAAAGTATGGTCGTCTTCGTTTGATTTCATCTTCGTACAATCTTACTGATGCGATTACAGCTATGTTATCGGCTATATTGCTTGATAGTGTTATAACGCCTTTTGCGCTTGATAGATGTGACTTTGCCAAGGCAGTTTCTGTATGCGGTTCTTCTTGTACAAAGTATGGATAGTTATGTTTTTTTGCCTCATCTTCTAAGTTTGGACTTGCATCAACTACTACAAATGGGATATGATTTTCCCGAAACTGTTTTGTAAGTTGTATTGTATATTCGTTATGGTTACAGATAACATAGTGGTTTTTAAGTCTTGCTATATTGTACAACATCGATCGCTCCTTTAATATACTTATAAATTCACCTTTATTGAGTACTTCAACCAAGATACCTACTGAAAAAGAGAAAACACCAAACCCTAAAATAATAAGTGTTATAGTAAAAAATCTTCCGGCTTCAGAGATATGACTTATCTCACCAAAACCAACAGTTGTAAATGTGATACCAGTTTGAAAGATTGCATCCATTAATGTAAAATTATCAATGAAAATATACCCAAGAGTTCCTATCATCATTATCAATACTGTGAGTATTAACGGAAGCCTAAATGGTGCTAATTGAAGATATAGTTTAGTGTTTAAGTCAATGTTTGGTTTTGTAGATTTTCGCCAGTTGAGGAGTTTTTTGATTTTATCTATAAATTTCATAAAATCCTCCTCCGGCTTTTAAAGAGGTGTTTACGAGTTTTTTCTCATCGTTCTTAGCTCTTTAGCGCTTACTTTGATTTTTTTGGTTGTACCATCTTCCAATGTTACTCTAATGGTTCTTAGATTTGGTAAAAATCTTCTTTTTGTTTTGTTTTGTGCGTGACTTACGTTGTTTCCTGCCATCGGGCCTTTGCCACTAATTGAGCATCTTCTTGCCATGTCTTTTCCTTAAGTTTATATAAAAATTGTCGGTGATTGTATCTAAAAAAATCTTAAATAGAGTTAATTTTTCAGATATTTTATTGGAACTTTTATAATATTGTGGTTTACAAGACTAAGTTTTTTAACATTTAGCTCAAAATCATCTTTATAGAGCTTTAACTGATCACTCAAAAGAAGCAACCAATTGATAAGCTCTTCGCTTGCCTCGCCTTTAAGATATCTACACTCATCTAAAACCTCTTCACCCAAGACAACTACTTTATTGATTTGAGTAATTCTTAGATAGGCGGTTGCTGATTTTATATTGTGAAAAATTCTAAAAATTTCATTTATGTTGTTAGTATATAAGTGCTCTTTATCTAAATCAATTATCAAAGCTTCCAATGATTCAACCATAAATGAGTAGTGTGAAAAAAACTCTTCTACTATCTCATAATCAAATTGAGATTCTAAATCAGTAAAAACACCCACTCTTCTCCTTTAACCTCTTTTATATTAACTCCTTGCTACTATTATCTCAAAATTTTTAAGGTAAAGTTTGCAAGCTGCTATATATGAATATTTAAAATCCAAACCAAATATCGAAATATTAGTCACAAAAGATGATAAAGAGGCAAAAATTGTTGCACACTGTGCTACTTACCTTGGATTAAAATCTTATGTCCTTCCTGATTTTCGTGCATCATTTGGAGATGATTTACGACCCTACAAGGAAGAGCTCTTTGAGATAAATTGCGCCCTCAATGATTATTGGACGAACCAAAAAAAATCTCTCCTAATCACACCTTTTCGAACAATTATACACAATTTACCCCAAAAATCTCTTTTTAAAACATTCTCAATTGAGTTTGGTGATACTCTTGATTTGACTGATTTTAAACATAAACTTCTTCATTGGGGGTATACATTTGTTGAAATTGTTCAAGAGAGAGGAGAGGTCTCCTTTCGTGGTGATATTATTGATCTGTTTGTTATAAACAGTTCCAAACCTATCCGTATTTCACTTTTTGATGATGAAGTAGAGAGTATTAGGGTTTTTGAGACTCAAACACAAAAGAGCCAAAAAGATGAGCTTGAATCGATATCTATCATACCTGCTTTTTTTGCATTAGATGCCACTGAATATAAAAGCTTTCAACAACGCGTAGAGAAATTAGATAGTGATAGTTTTGCAAAAGATATAAGCTCACTTGGATTTTGGTGTTTGGATGAGTTTGGTGAAGATTATTTGGCGCAAAAATCGACAATTTGTACATCAAACTTAAGTAATGAGATAGAAGATTATTTTTCATTTAGCAAAAACATAGAGAAAAAAGAGCAACTTTTAAAGATACCTATCGTAGATGAGCCAAAGGTATATAAAGATGTAGAAGTTGTAGATTTAGATGCGTTAGTTACTTTTCATAAAGATAAAAAGATAACTCTTATCGCTTCAAATGAAGGGTTAGCAAAACAATCAGGTATCAAAAGTGATATAAAAATTAACTACATTTATAACGATTTGATTGTAAATCTCTTAAGCGATAGTGAACTTATAGTATCACTAAACAAAGAGGTGCGAAAAAGAAGAGTAAAAAGAGGCAATATTGTCCTAGATGATCTAAAGGTTAATGATTATGTTGTGCATGAAAATTATGGTATTGGAATTTTTAAAGGGCTTACAAATACTAAAGTTTTAGGTGTTGTCAGGGATTTTGTAGAGATTGCTTATCAGGGTGACGATAGACTTTTGATTCCTGTTGAAAACCTTACACTTATTGATCGTTACATCAGTGAGGGTGGACATCTCGCAATTGTAGATAAGTTAGGTAAAAGTAGCTTTATCAAGATGAAAAACAAAACTAAAATAAAGCTTTTTGAAATTGCTAAAGAGATTATTGAGATTGCAGCAAGTAGAGAACTTATAAAAGCTGTTAAATTAAACTCTAGTTATGATGAGTTAAAACTTTTTCAAAATGATGCAGGATTTGTCTATACTGATGATCAATATAAAAGTATTGAAGAGATTTTTGATGATTTGAAAAATGGTAAAGTGATGGATAGGCTTCTTAGTGGAGATGTCGGATTTGGTAAAACTGAAGTTGCAATGAACGCTATATTTGCTTGTGTCAAGAGTGGATATCAAGCTGCATTTTTAGCTCCAACTACACTTTTGACCTCCCAACATCTAAAAAGTCTTAAAATAAGATTTGACAAATATAATATTTCAGTTGTTAAACTAGATCGTTTTACAAGTACAAAAGAGAAGAGCCAAATTTTAAAAGGGTTAAAAGATGGTACTATCGATGTATGTATAGGAACTCACTCACTTTTTGGTGTAGAGTTTAACAATCTCTCTTTAATAGTTTTAGATGAAGAGCATAAGTTTGGGGTAAAACAAAAAGAGAGGTTAAAAGCTCTAAAAGAGAATCTACACATACTCTCTATGAGTGCTACTCCAATACCAAGAAGTTTAAACATGGCTCTATCTTCCATCAAGCAATACTCACAGCTTCTCACCCCACCAAGCGAGAGAGAAGATATAAGAACTTTTGTCAAAGAGTTTGATGAGAAACTTTTAAAAGAGATAACACTTCGTGAAATTCGTCGTGGTGGTCAGATATTTTATGTACATAACAGAATTGCTAGTATCGAGGAGAAGAAAAAAGAGCTTCAAGAGATATTGCCAAATGCAAAGATTTTAGTTTTGCACTCAAAAATATCAGCGGCTGTAACTGAAAAAGAGATTATGGCATTTGAAAAAAGAGAGTATGATATCTTAATCTCAACTACAATTATAGAGTCAGGTATACATATACCAAATGTAAATACGATTATAGTTGAAAATGCTGATAGATTTGGCATGGCAGATTTGCACCAGCTTCGTGGCAGAGTGGGGCGTGGTGGTCGTGTTGGGTACTGTTACTTTTTAGTACAAAACAGAGATACTATCTCTGAGAGTTCTAAAAAGAGATTGATGGCATTGGAGTCAAACTCATTTTTAGGTAGTGGGGCTGTGTTGGCTTATCATGATTTAGAGATTAGAGGAGGGGGAAATCTAATAGGCGAAGCGCAAAGCGGTCATATCAAAAATATTGGATACTCACTCTATCTTAAAATGCTTGAAGATGCGTTAAATGTACTTTTAAACCAGAGCAAAACAGAGAAAAAAGAGGTAGAGATTAAACTTGCTGTGAGTGCGTATTTAAATAGTGATTTAGTTGGAGAAGATCGTATAAGGTTGGAGCTTTATAGACGACTTAGCCAGTGTGAGAGTGTAAATGAAGTTTATGAGATAGAGGAGGAGATGATTGACCGTTTTGGTAAGCTTGATGAGCTTAGTAAAAGTTTTCTAGAGATTATAGTTATAAAGATATTGGCTGCATCTAAAGATATAAAAATGATCACAAGTTATGGGCAAAATATTACGATAGTATATGATAATGAGAAAAAAGAGTATCTAAAAGCTCCAAGTCGTGATGATGATGATATCATCGAAACTACTTTGAAATTTTTAAGGAAAATTTGATAATAAACAATAGAATACAATAGTACTTATAACGAGAATTAAGCTATTTTGAGTTAGCATTGTTTTTTA
>CAYUSV010000131.1:0-4655 GCA_964447385.1 uncultured Campylobacterales bacterium
CGCACTGTTTGATAATCGCTGTTATGATGAAGTTTGGTCTGGGATGGTTATATGTTTGAATACTCCATTTTGGTGCAGATAAACACAGGAAGCAAAGTTGTAATATTTGTCGTAAAAAACTATTTTTGGTTAGTGCTGGATTTGAGTTGATAGATTATGAGTGGTGTTTTAAAGTTTATCAAGTATCAAAATGCTCTCTTGTATGATATCTTGTAGATCATTTTTTTTGCTTGTTAGTTTTTTATTTTCTATCAGTTGAGGCAGTTTTATATCTTTTGATAAAAGATAATCTATAATTTGGTCTGCTTTTTGGTTAAGTTCAGCAATCTTCTGTTTTTTTGGGATAATTTTTAGGTTTTTAGGGAGTACAAATATTTTTATATTAACAGATTTTTTCTCTATATCAGTAGCTACTGTTTTTGTATGAAAACCTAAGATTTCAGTCTCTGTTTTTAAGATTAAGTCACTATTTTGTGCTGTGTATGTGGTGACTCCATTTATAGACTCTATATTGCAGAGATGTCTTACTACTTTTCCTATCTCTTGTATCTTGTTGCTTTGAAGATTTTGAAGTGATCTATTTTTTAGAGTTTTTAGATTAGTTTCGATTAGTTTTTTCTCATTTTTTGAGAGTACAAGGTAGCGTTTAAATAAGAGGTATTTTAAATTTGGCAGTTTTGTGGTGGTATTTGTCTCTAGGTTGATTTTATAGATCCATTTTGGTGTGATATGTGTCATCTGATCTGTTGTTGAGTTTTTCTTCATAAACTTGCTTTTTGTATTTGTATAGATGACTCTTCTTTTGCCATACTCTTTTATATACATAGTTTTTATGCCACTCTCACTGCCACTTATCCTGTAATGAACAATACCCTCTTTAAAACCAACTCCCTTATCAAATATATTTTTATCTGCTGTAAGTGTTGTGGAGAATAGAAGTATAAAAAGTATTAAAAATTTGCATCTCTTAATCAAAACTTATATCCTAATAGCTAATAATATCATTTAAGATTATAGCAAATAAAGTTCCTTTTTAGATAAAAAGATAAAATTTTTTCGCTGCTTGTACAAAAAAACTAATTTTTTTGTACAAGTGTAACAATTTGTAGATTTATTGAAGATAGATTTAGTCTATTTTAAGAACGGTCATAAAGGCTTCTTGTGGGAGTTGTACTTTGCCTATTGATTTCATTCTTTTTTTACCGGCTTTTTGTTTTTCAAGAAGTTTTCGTTTTCTTGTTATATCGCCACCGTAACATTTTGCTGTGACATTTTTACCCATAGATTTTACAGTCTCTCTTGATATGACTTTATTGCCTATACTAGCTTGAATTGCTACTTCAAAAAGTTGTCTAGGTACAAGCTCTTTCATCTGCTTGACAAATTCACGACCTTTGCTTAGTGCTTTTTGGTTTGGTACTATGATGGAGAGCGCATCAACTACTTCTCCAGCGACTCTGATATCAAGCTTTACCAAATCACCCTCTTGATACCCAATATGGTCATAATCAAAGCTCGCATACCCTTTTGTTACAGATTTTAATTTGTCATAAAAGTCCATTACGATCTCATTCATAGGTATCTCATACTCTAACAAAACCCGTTCAGGACTTAGATAATCCATCTTTTTTTGGATACCTCTTTTATCATTTACAAGTGTTATGACATTTCCAAGATACTCATTTGGTGTCAAAATAGTCGCTTTTACATATGGTTCTAAAATTCTATCCATTTTGTTTACTGGTGGTAGTTGGCTTGGATTTTGTATCTCAATTTCAGTCTCGTCATTTAAGATAACTTTATATGTGACAGTAGGGGCTGAAGCGATAAGATCAAGGTCAAACTCTCTCTCTAGTCTCTCTTTGATAACCTCCATATGAAGCATACCCAAAAATCCAACACGAAATCCAAATCCAAGTGCGGCTGAAGTTTCTGGTTCATAAGAGATACTAGAGTCATTTAGTTTTAGTTTATCTAAAGCATCTCTTAAATCTTCAAACTTATCTGTCTCAATTGGGTAGATGCCGGCAAAAACAAAAGCTTTTGCTGGCTCAAAGCCCTCGATGGGTGTTTTAGTAGGATTTTTAAGATCAGTTATCGTATCTCCTACTTGTATATCTCCTACTGTTTTAAGACCCAGTGAGACGATCCCAATTTCGCCTGCTTTGATGCTTTTAGTATCGATGGCTTTTATGGGGTGTGGATAGCTAAGTGTTAAGACTTCATGCTTTTTTTTGCTCCCCATTACAAGAACTTCTTGATTTTTCTTTATCTCTCCATCATAAACTCGAACAAGTGCTAATGCACCCAAATAACTATCAAACCAACTATCATAAATCAAAGCTTTTGTCGATGCGTTTTCATCACCATCAGGAGCAGGGATGCGATCGATGATTGCATCTAACAGTTCAGTGATACCGATACCGTTTTTTGCACTCACTTCAAGTGCATCCGTACAATCAAGCCCGATAGTATGCTCGATCTCATCTCTAACACGATCAGCGTCAGCAGCAGGAAGATCGATCTTGTTTAAGACTGGTATGAGTTCAAGGTCATTATCTACTGCTATGTAGACATTTGCAATTGTTTGTGCCTCGACACCTTGGCTTGCATCGACAATCAAAAGAGCACCTTCACTAGAGGCAAGTGAGCGACTAACTTCATAAGAGAAGTCCACATGACCTGGTGTATCTATGAGATTTAGTGTATACTCTATACCATCTCTTGTATAGTTTAGTCTAACGCTCTGGGCTTTTATGGTTATGCCTCTCTCTTGTTCTATATCCATAGTATCCATCATCTGGGTACCCATTTCTCTTTGCGTTACAGCTCCACACTCTTGGATGAGTCTGTCTGCTAGGGTACTTTTACCGTGATCTATATGTGCGATGATTGAGAAGTTTCTTATATTTTTTTGCATTTTATGAAAAGAGCCCGTTAACGCTTTCGTTGTGATAAATCCGACGAATCACTTCACTAAAAAGATGTGAAACTGAAAGAACTGTGATTTTGTCACTCTCTCTTGATAGAGGGATTGTATCTGTAACAACCAGCTCATCAAGACCACCTTTTTCGATTCTATCATATGCTGGTCCACTAAGAACAGGATGTGTACAAAAAGCCATTGCAGAGCTTGCACCTTTGGCTTTGAGTGCTTCGGCTGCTTTTACCATAGTACCTGCTGTATCAATCATATCATCGATCAATACAACATCTTTGCCATTTACATCTCCTATGATATTCATCACTTCACTTTCATTTTCTTTTTCGCGTCTTTTGTCTACTATAACAAGGTCAAGTTCCATTGTCTTTGCAAATGCTCTAGCTCTTGCAACTCCCCCGATATCTGGACTTGCGACTATTGGATTTTTGAGATTTTTTCTCTGAAGATAGTCACGAAATACAATTGAGCCATAAAGATTGTCGACAGGAATATCGAAAAAACCTTGAATTTGACCAGCGTGAAGATCAACTGTAACTACTCGATCAATTCCTGCTGTCTCAAAAAGGTTTGCTACAAGTTTTGCTGTGATTGGAACACGAGGAGCCGCTTTTCTATCTTGTCTTGCATATCCAAAGTATGGTACTATTGCTGTTATAGAGCTGGCCGAACTTCTTTTAAGTGCATCGGTCATAATCAAAAGCTCCATCAAGTTTGCATTTGCAGGTGCACAGGTAGATTGGATGATAAAAATATCTCTACCTCTAACACTCTCTGTAATCCTAAAACCTATCTCGCCATCGCTAAAACGGGTAATTGTAGCATCAGAAAGTGGTATAGAAAGAAACTTTGCAACTGATTTTGAAAATTCTAGATTTGCTGTTCCAGAAAAGACTTTGTAGCCCCTCATGTATTGACCTTTGTAGTTTTTTGGGGATTTTATCCAAAAGACACTTTGAAGCTTATATCAGATTGAGATTATTACTCTTTAGATATAAATTTTTTTTATATTTAGAGAGCAGATATTTATCTCCTCTCTAAATATTTTAAACAACCATCTTTTCCCTTTTATGAAGAGCCAATAGATAAAATATAGCAGGTATAATTACCAATGTAAGTATCGCGGATGTTGTCATTCCTCCTATCATTGGAGCTGCGATTCTTTGCATAACTTCACTTCCTACTCCGCTTATGTACATAATAGGCACGAGTCCTGCGATGATGGCAAATAGTGTCATAAGTTTTGGTCTTAGTCTAAGAGCCGCTCCTTGGTAGACAGCTTCATAAATATGCTCTTTTGTAAATGTTTCTCCTTTTTTCTTTAACTCTTGCATCGCTTCATCAAGATAAACCATCATCACTATGGAAGTCTCTGCAGCAACTCCAAGAAGTGCCAAAAAGCCTACTATTACAGCGACTGAAATGTTGAAATCCAAAAAGTCAAGATACCAGATTCCTCCTGTTAAGGCAAAAGGTAAGGTAAAAAATATGATAGAAGTATATATAAGATTGCCAAGCGAAAAGAAGATTAACAAAAATATAAACACCAAAGTAAGAGGAATGATATAAGACAACCTCTCCATGGCACTCTCTAGGTACTCACTCTGTCCAGCCCACTCATAAAAAAATCCTTCAGGAATTTTTAAATCTTCTAAAACCTTGAGAGCTTCATCTTTGTACTGTTTTGTTGAAATTCCCTGTTTTGGAGTGATGT
>CAYUSV010000132.1:0-4593 GCA_964447385.1 uncultured Campylobacterales bacterium
TTTATGGATGTATCAGAAATCGATGAAAAGCTTTCTGATGAAATGTTTCAAAGTTTGATAGCTGGGATAATAGCAAACAGAGTGAAACTAATCACATCTTTGCCATTTTTAAATAATCTATTAAAAGTAACCTGATAAGATTGTAGATATTTTTTACAACTTTTTGCTATAATAGCCCAAAAATTTTATAGGGATTATTATGAGAAGTGATGAGGTAAAAAAAGGTTATAACAGAGCACCACATAGGAGTTTGCTTCGTGCTACCGGGCTAAAAGATGAGGATTTTGATAAGCCATTTATTGGGGTTGCTAACTCTTTTATTGAGATAATTCCGGGACATTTTTTCTTGGATAAGTATAGTAAAATCATAAAAGATGAGATTCGAAAAAATGGATGTGTACCATTTGAGTTTAATACAATTGGTGTTGACGATGGTATCGCTATGGGACATGACGGTATGCTTTATTCGTTACCCTCTCGCGAAATTATCGCTAACTCAATTGAAACTGTTATGAATGCACACAAACTTGATGCTATGATCTGTATTCCCAATTGTGACAAAATTACTCCGGGTATGATTATGGGGGCTTTAAGGGTAAATGTTCCGACACTTTTTGTTAGTGGAGGACCTATGAAAGCTGGAACTCTCAAAGATGGTACTTCTATCGATCTTGCAACGGCATTTGAAGCGGTTGGTCAGTTTGAAGCAGGAGAGATAAATGAAGCCAGACTTACAGAAATAGAGTGTAAAGCTTGTCCTAGTGGAGGGTCATGTAGCGGTATGTTTACAGCAAATAGTATGAATACTTTGATGGAAGCTATGGGAATTGCTCTAAAAGGAAATGGCACCATTCTTGCGCTAACTCCTGAGCGTGAAGAGCTTTTAAGAGTAGCCGCAAGACGCATCTGTGAAATAGCAAAAGACGAAGCGTTGAGTGAAAAGTTAAAAATTAGAAACATTTTAAATAAAAAAGCAGTAAACAACGCATTTGCAGTAGACATGGCAATGGGAGGAAGCTCAAATACAGTTCTTCATATGTTAGCAATAGCAACAGAAGCAGGTGTAGAGTTTAATTTAGCTGATATAAATGAGATGAGCAAACGAGTATCTCATATCGCTAAAATATCTCCATCTCTTACAACAGTACACATGGAAGATGTTCATAATGCAGGAGGTGTAAGTGCAGTTATGAATGAGATAACCAAAAGAGGAAACAATGTACTAGAGCTTGATAACCCAACAATTGAGGGTGAGAGCATAGGAGAGAGGATATCCTCTTCAGAGATAACTGACAAAAATATAATACACACCATAGACAATCCCTACTCAAAAGTAGGAGGGTTAGCGATACTGTTTGGAAATTTGGCAAGAGAGGGTGCAGTTGTAAAAACAGCAGGAATTGATGCAAACATGAGAGTATTTAGTGGAAAAGCTGTCTGTTTTGATTCACAACAAAAGGCGATTGTGGGGATAAGTGGTGGCAAAGTTAAAGCTGGTGATGTTGTTGTTATCAGATATGAAGGGCCTCGTGGTGGACCTGGTATGCAAGAGATGTTAGCTCCTACTTCTTTGATAGCGGGCATGGGACTTGGAGATAAAGTAGCGCTCATAACTGATGGTCGTTTTTCAGGAGCAACTAGAGGTGCTAGTATAGGGCATGTTAGTCCTGAAGCTGCTGAGAGTGGGCTGATAGGACTTTTAAAAGATGGTGATATTATCGATATTGATGTTGATAATTATCTCCTTAGTGTTCGTTTAACAGATGAAGAGATTGAAAAACGAAGAGCATCATTTAAACCAATTTTAAAAGATATAAAAGGCTCATGGCTAAAACAGTATAGACTATTGGTAACAAATGCTAGTAGTGGTGCTGTGTTAAAAACAGATTTTTAATAGAAAAATTAAAATTTTTTTCCATATCAACGATAATACCTAATATAAAACTTAGGAGTTATCAATGCGAAAACAACGCTTTTTCGAAGTTGCCATCATAGGTGGTGGCATTTCGGGGACATCTCTACTCTATACACTAGCAAAATATTCAAATATCAAAAGTGTTTTACTTCTTGAAAAATATGGTGACATAGCAACGCTAAATTCAAATGGTCTTGGCAATTCTCAAACTCTTCACTGTGGAGATATAGAGACAAATTATACACTTGATAAAGCCGCTAAAGTCAAAGAGACAGCCTCTATGGTTGAAAATTATGCAAAAATGTATGGGTATGAAGAGAAATCTATATTTAAATGTACAAAAATGGCATTAGGTGTGGGTGATGAAGAGGTTGCTTATATAAAAAAAAGGTATGAGGAGTTCAAGGGTCTTTATCCATATATGGAGTTTTGGGACAAAGATATGCTTAGTGAGATTGAACCAAAACTGGCATATGAAAGAAAAGGCAACATAGCTGCGATGGGCGTAAAGGGGCGAAATTCAGCAGTAAATTATGGTGAAATTTCAAAAAGTTTTGTTAAAAATGCCAAAGCTACAAACAAAGATATAAGCGTAAATTTAAACGAAGAGGTTTACCATATAGAGAAAAAAGGTAAAAAATTTGTTATAAAAACTCTAAAAGATACCTATTTCGCTGATTATGTTGTAGTCAATGCTGGGGCTCACTCACTATTTTTAGCTCACCAGATGAATTATGGTTTGGACTATTCTGTATTGCCAATTGGTGGGAGTTTTTACTATGCAAAAGAGCAGGTTTTAAGCTCAAAAGTCTATACAGTTCAAAATCCCAAACTACCTTTTGCAGCAATTCACGGGGATCCAGATATCGTCATGAGCGAAAAAGTAAGATTTGGACCAACAGCACTAGTGCTTCCAAAGCTTGAGAGATATCGTGGCGGAAATCTTATAGAGTTTTTAAAATCACTAAGCCCAAATAAAGATGTTTTCAAAGTCCTTTACGCTCTTATGAGAGATAAAGAGATAAGAAACTATATATTGAAAAACTTTTTGTATGAGATGCCTGGAATTAGAAAATCTCTCTTTGCAAAAGAGGTTAGAAAAATTATACCAAGTTTAGAAGCAAATGATTTAGTATATGCTGATGGTGTTGGAGGATTAAGACCACAAGTAATTGACAAAAAAAATAGACAACTTCTACTAGGTGAAGCACAAATTGATACAAAAAAGGGTATCGTTTTTAACATGACACCATCTCCTGGAGCTACTAGCTGTCTTGGCAATGCAAAAAAAGATGCGATGATTGCATGTGCATTTTTAAATAAAAAGTTCAATGAAAAAAGATTTACAAATGAGTTGATTGCAGAGACAAAAACTAATAAAAAAACAGTACAAATCAAAGAAAAAGAAGAAGTTTGCTAATCTCTTTGTAAAATTAAAGGGATTACAAAAATGACTAATTATGACCTCATCGTTGTCGGCTCAGGAGCAGCTGGCATGATGAGTGCTATTGTAGCAGCAAGACTTGGCAAAAAGGTGTTGCTTTTAGAAAAATTACCAAAACTGGGTTCAAAACTAAAAGCTACAGGTGGTGGACGCTGTAATCTTACAAATACTTTAGAAAATGAAGAGTTTATGGCTCATTTTGGTAAAAATGGTCGCTTTATGACTCATTCATTGGATGCACTAAATCAACAAAAACTTCGAGAGTTTTTTAAAAGTATAGGTGTAGATACTCACGCTCCTGATGGAGTTAGAGTATTTCCAACTACGCACAATTCAGACACAATTATAAAAGCCCTTTTAAATGAGTTAAATAGACTCAAAATCAAAATCTTATGTTCACAAAAAGTAGAAAAAATAGTCTTAGCTGACAATCATGTAGCAGGAGTAAATACACAAAAAGAGAGATTTTACTCTTCATATGTTGTTGTTGCTACAGGAGGTCTTGGGTATCCGTCATTGGGTGCTGAGGGTGATGGCTATATTTTAGCTAGTGAGGTTGGGCACAAGGTTACAAAACTATACCCTGCTATGTTGGCTCTTAAAGTCTCTGAAAATTGGGTAGCACATGCAAGAGCTGATACTATCGCTAAAGCAGAGATTTGTATCAATCTTGCTAAGTATAAAAAATTACGAGCTTGTGGTGATTTAATATTTACAAAAGATGGAATTAGAGGACCTGTTGTGCTTGATTTTGCTAGAGAGATTACGCCACTGCTAGAAAAATATGACAAAGTACCACTTTTGATAAACTTAACAAAAGGAATGAATGAACAGCAGATAAGAGATCATCTAAAAGATAACTCAAAACATACAATTTTACACTCTTTATCTCTTATCTTGCCACAATCTATCGCAACTCAATTTTGCAAAATTTGTGATATAAATCAGACTAATAGATTTAGTAAAATAGCTGGAAAAAATCGTGATGATCTTATAAAAATTTTAGCTACCACTCCACTAACTGTTATAGGTCATGATGGATTTAAGAGTGCTATGATAACAAGAGGTGGTATATCACTAAAAGAGATTTGTCCAAAGACTTTAAAGAGTAAATTGGTAGATGGGTTATATTTTTGTGGTGAAATAGTAGATTTGGATGGGCCGTGTGGAGGGTTTAATCTTCAGTGGTCATTTTCTAGTGGGTATGTTGCTGGTCATTTGGGAGAAAATTCTG
>CAYUSV010000133.1:0-4528 GCA_964447385.1 uncultured Campylobacterales bacterium
ATGGTTATATAATAGATTTTATAGTAAATATGTTATATTTTAGGGTATCCTTGCAACCATTTAAAAAAACACTACAAAAATTACGATAAGATATGAAAGCTTATTTGGTGGAGCCTAGCGGGATCGAACCGCTGACCTCTTCGCTGCCAGCGAAGCGCTCTCCCAGCTGAGCTAAGGCCCCTTTAAAAAGGGGCTGATTATATGATGTTTTTACTTATGACTCTATGAAGTATGCTTGTGGCTCTTGTTTTGATTTAAAAGGTTTTGATGTGTAGGTTTCATCACCTAGTTTAGCTTCATACTCATTCTCTGTTGTACTTTTTGCATAAGTTATAGCTATACGACATGCTAACTCTTTGTCGCTTTTGGATGCATTTTTTGAGATGATTGAGAGTGGTCCTATAATTTGGAGTTTTATAAATTCAAATTTTTTACTATCGATCTTTTCTAAAGCTTCATTGTCATCTTTGTCTCTTCCAACAACCAATTTTGCACCATCAGGTAAACGAAAGTGTCTTCCGTGTTTTAGAGTACTTATATCTTCAACTTCAAGTTTATCATACTTTACAAAATCTTCTATTTTTTTGCTAAAATACGCTTCTGTCAGCAGACATCCACCGCCAGGACTCTGATAATCTTCCCAACCAAATTTTTTAGCCAATCCTAGTTGTACTTCACGGCTTCTTCCTTGTATGTCGTATAGTTTTTCTCGATCTACCCAACCTTCCAATTCTGGTTTTGTCGGCTCCATATGTTTTGCACACATTGGTCTTAGTATCAAACCATCTTCATCTTCTGCTAGTTTTGTGACTGTAGCTATAGCTTCTGCTCGTTGACTCATTGGGCGTTGTCCTAAGACTTCTCCAGTGATTATAAATGATGCGTCATATTTTGGTAAAAGTGCTTTTGCAATTTTGAACATATACCCATGACAGTCGATACAAGGGTTAAAATACTTTCCATATCCATACTTTGGATCAAACAGTATCTTTTGTATAAATTCCTCTCTTATATCTATGACCACAAACTCAGCCCCAGCGATCTTTGCTCTTCGTCTCATAGTCTCACTCTTATCACTTGTTCCACCAAAACCTGTGTTCATGTGCAGTGCTACTACCTCTATACCCATGTCACTAATTGTCTTCATAGCCAACATGCTATCAAGTCCACCACTAAATAGTGCTAATGCTTTCATACTTTTCCTCTTAGTTTTTTATTTTAGTGCGCCAAATACCTTTTTTAAAAGATCACTATTTCGCATCACTGGATTGTCTCTTATCTCTTTCTCTTTTTTAGCGATCATTGTCATCAGACCGTCTATTGATTTGTTGGTTACATAAGAGTCTAAATTTTCATCTTTTGCACTTGGTAGATATTCACCTAAACCAAATTTATCAGTTAGCGATGATACTGTATCGTTTTGTAAAATACCTGAGTTTTTCTTATAAAATGACTGAAATGAGTCATAATACTTGGCGACATCATTGTTTGCCATACTTTTTTTAACGATTGGCGCTATCACACCAAAAAGCCCACTACTACTGTTTGTTTTAAAATATTCTGTAGCAGCGCTGTCACTACCTGCCAAAATATTTTTAGCGTCGTCAATTGTCATGTTTTTGATAGCGCTCATAAAAACCTCTGCAGTTTGTGGTGCTGCCTCTTGTGCTGCTTTATTTAGTGAAAAAATCAAATCGTCTATATACTTATCTCCACCTACACTTCTTAAAAGCTTTTCCGTTGTCTGCATACTTTTTGGAAGAGGAATTTTTACTAAAGGATTATTTAGATAGCCTCCCTCCTTTCCAAGATCAGAAACAGCAAACTTAACACCTTTTGACAATGCCTCTTTTAACGCACCTGTCATGTCAGTGTTTGAAAGCCCAGATAGTGAACTACTATCACCAGAGTTTACCAAACCAACTTCTTTAGCTTTTTCAAAAAGCCCACCTATTTGATCTTGCCAAGCCTGAAGAGTGCTTCCCATCATAAGTGAAACCAAAAATACTATTTTTACAATTTTCATAATTCATCCTTTGTAATTTGAATGATTTTAACATGTTTTTTATTCTTATATCGTATAACTTTCATACGGTACTAAAACTCCTCGTTGTAATTTATTTAGATTTTCTTTAATTTTGCGCAGAAGAAAACTCTTCTTTTCAAAAGAGAGATCACGGCTTTTGCCAACTCTTAATAGTGCATTTTTATTGTATTTAACCAAAAAAACAAGAATTTGATTTTTAAGCTCTTGATCACTAAGCTCATTTAGATCATCTCGAATTCTAATACCTATGAGAGATGGTTCATCAAAAGAGTTTTTTAGAAAAAGCCTAAACTCATTTTTATGCCTTATAAAAAGATCTTCCCCTACTGTATCCATCACTATATCTACCATGTGTGGCTTAGAGAGGAAGGTTTTTATCATAGAGAGTTCAGAGATATCTTCTTTTGGTTGATTTGGAACATGTGGATATGGTTGATCTAGCGGATGCTGTTTTTTTACCCTTATAAGTCGCTCGTTGATACCCAAAATTGCACTCAAATACTCTTTGTACTCTTCTTGTAAAATTGGTGTGAGTTTTTGAAGGTACTCTGTTGATTCTTTTAAAGCTTGTTCTTTTTGCATAGGGTCTTTTATATCGTGCTTTGAGATGATATACTCTAGCGCATATTCGATTATAGGTTTTGATGTACGAAAAAGTTTGTTTAACTCTTCAATTTTGTGGTTTTTAACCATATCAGCCGGATCAAGCCCACCTCCAAATATCACTACACCACCAGCTATACCTCTTGCACTCAACATCAAAGAAGCTTTAAATGCAGCCTCTTTTCCAGCCTTGTCACCATCATACGCCAAAATGACTTTAGGATTTCCTCGACTAAGAATCGGAACATGTTGCTCTGTTAACGCAGTTCCTAGTGTTGCTATAGCATTTGTAAAACCTGCTTGATGTAGCATGATAACATCAAGATAGCCTTCTGTTACTATCACCTCTGCTTTTTGAAATATAGTTGTTTTAGCTTTGTGATATCCATAAAGTAGTTTTGACTTGTCAAAAATTTTACTTTGTGGGGAGTTGATATATTTTGCAGGGTGATTAGTGATTGTTCGTCCACCAAATCCTACAATTTTACCATTTGGGCTAAAGATAGAAAAAGTTATTCTGTTGCTAAATCTTGCATATGGTTTGCCATTTTCACCCACTGCTACCAGTCCTAAATCTTTGGCATCAGTGTAGCTTACAGACTTTGAACGCATAAATTCAAGTGTCTTTTGTGAAGTAGGTGCAAATCCTATCTCAAATTTTTCGATTGATGACTCATAAACTCCACGATCAAGAAGATACTGTTTTGCATCTTGTTGGTAATCAAGATTTTTTCTAAAAAAGAGATTTAAATCCTCAACAACCTTTTTTTCACCTACATGATACTCTTTTGGTTTTTGACTATATCGCAAATCAATACCGTATTGACTAGCAAGTTTCTCTATCGCTTCGGGATAATTTAACTTATCATACTCCATAACAAAGTTAATAGCATCACCACCAACTCCACAACCAAAACAGTGATATATCTGCTTTGCAGGACTAACTACAAACGAGGGGGTATTTTCCCCATGAAAAGGACAATTTGCTTTAAAATTAGCGCCACTCTTTTTAAGCTCTATATAACTTGCTACAACATCAACAACATCAAGTCTATTTTTGAGATTTTCTATCGATTCTTGCTCTATCATAGGGCTATTATATCAAAAAATGAACTTTTTGATACAATACAAAATATTAAATAATAGGAATCTCAAAAATGTACAAACTCATCACAATTTTTATCTTTAGCTCTTCTGTTTTATTTGCACAAGAGTTTAAACTAAAAAGTATCACAGGCGAAACTTATCACATAGATATGACAGCGTCAATACTACATATAAAGGAGTTTCCAAAAAAGATAATATTGTTAGATTTTTTCGGCGCAAATTGCAAACCATGTATAAAAGAGTTTCCAGAGCTTATAGAGTTTCAAAATAGTTATAAAAATGATATACAGATCATAGCAATCCAATCAAGCTCATCAAAAGATGATAAAGAGATGATAAAATTCTCAAAAAAACATAAACTAAACTATCCGATAATAAACCTAAAAGAGGCAAATGAGCTAATTATCTTTACACAAAAACAGATAGAGTGGAACGGTGCTATACCATTTAAACTCCTTTATAATAGAAAAGGAATTCTCGCATGGAAGCTTTATGGCATGATGTCTTTAGCTAGATTAGAGGGAGTTATAAAAGAGAAATAGAGCTCTACTTGTTCTCTAGCAGATACTCCAGCTGCTTAGGATCTAAAATATTTTTGGTCTCATATATACATCTGATATGTACCATTGTAGCCTCAGCCTTTAGCTCTGCTATCTTATCTACCTTCTCTTTTAAATCTTTTGGACTTTTACCTGCCATCGCTTCACTAGCAACCTCTTTTTCAAGTGGCGAAATTTCTTTTTTCAACCTCATAACATCTCCCATTGTGGA
>CAYUSV010000134.1:0-4518 GCA_964447385.1 uncultured Campylobacterales bacterium
TATTAATGATATAATTTTATTTGTAAATTATAAAAATAGGAGTTTTAGATGAGTTTGATGAGTACATTGGGTAAAGTTGCAATAGGGATTATGGTCGCTAAAACCGCTGGTAAGGCTATAGGTGGTTCAGGTGGTCTTGGTGGGTTGCTTGGCGGTCTTATGGGTAATAACAAATCAGGAAGTGACAATCAATCAAGCGGTGGTTTAGGAGGTTTGCTAAATTCACTAGGTGGCAATTCACAAAGTAGTGCAACCACGCAAAATAACAGCGGTGATCTTGGAGGCATGTTGAGTTCTCTGTTTTCGGGTAATGAGGTAAAAGATGTCCAGCCAGATCAAGAAAAACAGGCAGAAATCATACTAAAAGCTATGATAAATGCAGCCAAAGCAGATGGTAAAATAGATGCAAAAGAGCAAGAGAGTATCACTAAACATATTGGAGATGTTACACCAGAGGAGATTGATTTTGTAAAAAACGAGATGCAATCACCACTAGATCTTCAAGGTGTTATAGATAGTGTTCCAAAAGGTATGGAGCAACAGGTCTATTTGATGTCACTTTTAACGATTGATCTTGATTCACAATCTGAAGCAAGTTACTTAGATCAACTTTCTAAGGGATTAAATATCTCTGAACAAGTAGCCAATGATATCCATCAAAAAGTGGGTGCACCAAAGCTTTATAGTTAAGATAACTTTAAAGCAGAAAAATATTTCATTTTGAAATGTTTTTCTGCTTTCTTGAATTTTTTGTTTATAATGGTATCAACTGAGTACAAAGGATAAAATATGAATGTACAGTTGATACCTTACCAATCACAAGTTGATGATAGTGAATTAAATGTCTATTATCATGACAATACTTTTTGGCTGACTCTAAACAGTATGAGTTGTCTGTTTAATTGTAGTGCACAAAAAATTTATGTAGCACTAAGAGAGATACAACAAAAGGATGTATTTAACACAATGGTTGTAAATCAATACATTGAGGTTACTTCAAATAGTGGCAAAAAATCTATTGGAAATTTCTATAATCTTGACGTTATTATAGCGATTGGTTATAGGCTAAATCCAAAAGAAGCAACTGAGTTTCGTTTATGGAGTCTGTTTATGACTAAAAATTACATGCTTGAACAAGTAAAAATGGAATATGGTGTAATTGGAAGTCTTAAAAGAACATTTTCACATATGCTAAGTGCATAAGAAGAGATAAAAAGAGCTATTTCTCTTTTTATCTTTATGCCGCTGATTTTTCAACAACTTGTGTATATACAAATCCCAATTTTTGATTTACAAACATAATTTCCCCTTCCATTTTCATAAAATATTGTCCAATTTGATGAGGTGTGATGATGATGTTATAATCTTTAAAAGCTTTGATGATCTCTCTTCGAGATGGATGGTTTAGATATCTGTTTCTACCAACTTTTACAAATTTATTTTGCTCTTTTGCTAATACTTGTGATACTTTTTTTATTTTTGTAAGGAGCTTATCATTTAGCTCTTCTTTTTCTACTCCTTGAAATTGATACTCCTTTTGCGAAAAATCAAATGTTTTATATTCATTAAGAGATTCATCATCTGTTGTAGAGATATCGATACTATTTTCAGATTTATCATTGGTATAACTTTTCATTTTCATCATTTTTCTTGTATTTGTCTGTACTTGTGGTGTGCCGTTGACATTTGGATTTGATTTTACAATCATAAACAGCAAAAAAGCTAAAATACCATCAATTATTTCACCTCCAATTGCGATAATAAGCCCTATGTTTTTATATCTGTTTATGATATTTTTATTGTTGTTTGACTCATGTTTATAGTAGGTTATCAAATCTTCTGTAGCTTTATCTGCCTGTGACATTTGGTTTTGATGGACTCTGTTTGTTGTATCTATTCGTCTGTTTAGTTTATCTTGAGCATTTAAGATTTTTTGATCAATATTTGATATTTTTTTTGACCACCTTTGTTCAACTTTAGCGATCTGTCTACTGTTTTCTAGCTTTTTGTTGGCTATGTATGTACGGTATATTTTGGGATCTCTTCCAACTAGATAGCTACCAAGTGCTTGTTCAATAGATCTAATCTCTCTATATTTTGCCTTCTCATAACCTTCTTTGGTTTTAATTAGAGCGTTAAGTGCACTATTTTGTATACTTAAATCGACAGTAGTAGATGCAAGTGTTGCATGGTTTTGCATCTTTTTTTCTCTTAATTTAAACACAACATTTTCTTGCAACTCTTTATCCATATATCGTAGTGAAAAATCTGCAATTTTTTGAACACCTTTTGCATTTATTATTATTAAAACCAGAATAATTGTAAATGTAGCAATAGCTTGCCATGTTCGGTTGCTCCCTGATGAAAAGATAGCACCTTTGATTGTGGCGATTTTTGCCTCTTCTGCATAAAAAGCGATGTAAAATCCTAAAATCAATGAAACTACTAATGCTATAAAATATACATTTATACCCATAATAGGAGCAAACTGAAAGCTTCTTATAAATTCTGCAATGATAAAAGAGATTGCAACTGTAGTTATTGTGATAAATAGATATCCTATGAAGTTTCTAAATCTACTAAATAGATATATACTCATATCGCCTACTATATTTACAGATTGATTCATCTCATTTACAAACTTGTCCATTTTTTTGTATTTAGTGCTATTCATAATCCACTCCTTTTTTTGTAAATTTTATTAAACTTCTTGTAAAACTCTATTTCAAAACAGAATATATAATATATATAATTTGAACAAAATAAAAATTTTCTACTATATATTTCATATTGTAAGATAAGAAGCTTCATCTGTTATAATTATGTTTCAAAATGAAATATAATTGGAGGATGTCATGTTTGACTTAAAAGATTTATTACCAAAGATCAAAAATATTATCTCAAAAGAGCTTGGAAATAGAAAAGTTTTTGACAAAGATGTTGCTTTGGCATTGCAAATCAATCAACCTACTTTTACGACAATGAAGAACAGAGGTAAAATTCCTTATGAAGAGATATTGTACTTTTGTGCAAAAAGAAAGATATCTATAAATTGGCTTTTTTATGATCAATTAACAAAAAGTTTAGAAGAGGAGACGGAAAAATATTCAAATGTAAGATACTTCAGTGATGTTTATGCATCAGCGGGTGGAGGAGCCTTAAACTATGATGAAGATTATAAGTATTTAACTCTTGATGATCGCTTGATACAGAGACTTGGTGGTAAAAAAGAGATAAAAAATATCGATTCACTAAATGTCCTAGGAGACTCAATGGAGCCAACTTTTAGAGATGGAGATATCATGTTTTTAAATCGTACATACAAAGAGATACAAAAAGGAGGTATCTTTGTCATCTCTACACCATTTGGTTTGTTCGTAAAAAGATTACGATTAAAAACTGATGGGACATTAGAGATGATATCTGATAATCCTAATTACACCACAGAGGTTGTTGATCTCTGTAGTGTCGAAGTTGTAGGTAAGGTTGTTGGGAGCATGAATGAGATATAAATCAAAATAATCTGAGTTAAAACTTCATCTTTCCAATCCGAGTGGAATTTGCAATCGCAACTATTGCCACCCCAACATCCGCGATTACAGCTTCCCACATTGTAGCTAGACCAAAGGCTCCGGCTATAAGGACTGCTATCTTTACACCAAATGCCAAAGCGATATTTTGCCAGATGACTACTTTTGTAGCATCACCTATTTTGATGGCGGTGGCTATTTTTGAGGGTTGATCGGTTTGGATTACTACATCGGCTGTCTCTATGGCAGCATCACTTCCCAAACCTCCCATCGCCATGCCAACATCTGCTAGAGTGATGACAGGTGCATCATTTATACCATCACCTACAAATGCGACTATTTTGCCCTCTGCTCTTAGTTTCTCTACCTCTTTGAACTTATCTTCTGGTAGAAGTTCACCTATAGCTCTATCTATACCTAACTCTTTTGAGATAGCATCTACAACGGCTTGTTTGTCACCTGAGAGCATTATGACCTCTTTGATTTTAGGTATCTTGTGCAATGCTTTTATAGCTTCTAATGCATCCTCTTTGATACTATCTGCTATGGTGATATAACCGGCAAATTTTTTATCTATTGCTACCATTATGATAGTTTTATCGTTTGTTAGAAGTGCTTTGTCGTAATCAATGTTAAACTTATCTAAAAGCTTTGCATTTCCAGCAAGTACCTCTTTGTTTTCAACCATTCCTCTCATGCCATGTCCAGAAATCTCCTCAACCTCAAAAGCTTTTAAAGAGCTAGGGGCATACCCCGTGATAGCTTTTGCCACAGGGTGAGTGGAGTGTGACTCTAAGGCAGATACTAAAGATAACATGGACTTTTTGTCATAGTTTTGGGTTACTACCTCTTGGAGTTCAAAAACACCTTTTGTGAGTGTTCCTGTCTTATCCATCACTACTGTGTCAACATTGGTTATAACATCAAGGTAATTTGAACCTTTAAAAAGTATGCCGTTATGAGATGCCGCTCCGATACCCCCAAAATA
>CAYUSV010000135.1:0-4463 GCA_964447385.1 uncultured Campylobacterales bacterium
GCATCAATTGGGTCAGCATATATAATCAACTGAAACTTACTCATCAACTCTGGTGGTACTTTTGCCATTTGTGCCATATCTAATGCTGGGAGTAGTATTTTTTTAGCACCACTGTCATTTGCTATCTGTAAGGAGTCTGGTAAATTCTCTGTCCCTATGATAGTCCCACCTATACTCACACTGCCAAGCACTACCATTTGTGACAACAGTGGCTTTTCTAGTATACCACTACACAAAGATACAAATATAGCGAGTTCCATATTTTTAGATTTTCCTATACCATTCATATCTGATGCTTTTAAGTGATAGTCAAAGTCTTTATATTTTGCATTGAGTGATACTCTATGCAAATTGGCTTGAATATAGTTTGTTGCTTCTTTTATCTCTTCTTTGATAGCACTACCAGAAAAACCAGTATGGTCAAGTTTACCGCCACCTGCCATCACTTGCAAATCTAATCTAAATAGACCTTTATGACCATTGTCAGGATTATGTGACACTGTATAAAGTGAGCCATTGGGAAGTTGTCCATCAGGTATGATACCTTGTACTCCGCTTTCTGGCACAGAGACTCTGATTTCATTATCATCTTCTATATCGATGTAAGAGAAGTTAACATCATAAAACTCCATCCCACCTATCTTTTTAAGTTGCTCTTTTATCCTTCTTCTTCCTACTAATGCATACTCTAAACAGACTCTCACATCTTCTTTGTCAAATGCACCATTGGGATGCATAAGTTTCAACAGACCGCTTACTGTTTTTTTAACAGCCCTACTATCTCTTTGATTGAGGTCATGTCCTAGTCTAAAGTATTTGTCGATAGCATTTGAGAAGTTGTATTTTTGAAGTTCACGCATCCACTCTGCCATAAAATCGGTAATGAAACCATACTCATTAGTGAAGTATTCAGGTCTCATTTTTGGTATCTCCCAACCAGGAAGATAGAGATGAAATCTATCGAAAAATGCCGTATCTATCATCTCTTTTGGAAAAGGAGAAAGAAGGTGTGATGTTTTGACTATATTTTCTATACTACCATCGATATTTCCAACAAAGACAAACGATGCTTTTGCTTGTTTTTGTTCTTTTCCACGAGCAAATGAACCACTTTCCATATAATCTTTCATGATTTGGATGCCGTCTTTGTCTTTAAACTTTATACCAGCAACTTCATCAAATGCAACGATATCCCAATTTCCTACTAAGCCTATCATCCTGCTACTCATGTTGTAAAAGAGGTTTGCTACCGTTGTTTGACCACCACTTACCAAGATAGAGTTGGGTGATATCTCTTTGTAAACAAAACTTTTACCAGTTCCACGGGGACCTAGTTCACACATATTGTAATTATTTTCAACAAAAGGGATGAGTCTTGCTAGTAGATGCCATTTTATGTTTTTATCAAAGTTAGTAGGCTCCATACCAGAACTTCGTATGATAAGATCCATCCATTCGTCATTGTTAAACTTTTCTCTTTGTGCTAAAAACTCTTCTAGGTTCATGTTTGGCATTTGTATCGGTTTTAAGTCATTGATATAAAAAGGACTGCTACCTTTAGCATTTTCATCATAGTAGTATTCCAAGGTAACGATGACCCATATTCCCCCTGCTAAAAGCTTTTGATACTTTTTAACATACTCTTCATTGATGATGATTTTATTGATTCCAAGGTTGCTAAACTCTGCCTCATAAACATCACTGCCTTCATTGAGTTTAACAGAGACTTTATCAATAACTTTATATCTACCTTTTTGCTTAATCCGAGATTTTACAATCTCTTTTTCATCAGGACGAACATAGTTTTTTGCCAAGATATCTTTGACTTTAGCAACCCCTTCAAGAATGATTTCTTCATTGTCTGTGGCACAATACATCCCTAGCAAATACTCCAAAACATAGATAGGCACATTTGCACCCTCTTTGATTGATTTGGTTAAGTCTTTTCTGACCACTTTACCTATAAATTCTTGGTTTAGTTTCTCATTTAAATTCATCTATATTTTCCTAAAAATCATCATCGAAATCATTAAAAAATGAAAGTACCAGTTTTACATCCATCGTCTTATATATCGGAGTTTCATTGCTCTGGGGCAATACTTTCCTCATCACAAGTTTAATCATTTGGTTATTATAGGCATTTATATCTTGTTTAAAAGTAAACCTAAATTTTGTCTCTCTGTTGGTATCATACATCTCTTTAGAGTCAAAAGTCTGTTTTACAACATCAGAAAGCACCACTCCAGCACTACTTTCAAAAGCGATTTTAAGCGTGAGTGGCTTTATCTTTTCATCTACAATTTCAGACTGATATACAGACACATTGACACTGTTTGTTGAGATGTTTCTTATGGGGATTATGTCTACATTCACATCTTTTATATCTGGTGTTCTCTTTTTCTTTATCTGTATCAAAGGGATAACTAACTCTTGTAGTGTAGTACCACCATGCACAAAGCGATTTCCTCCACCTTGTACTCTTATCTTGTTAAGTGACTTGGCTATAAGAAACTCATTTTCCCCTTTGATACCCAAGTCAACTCCACTATACTTAGTCACACAACTACTGCCTTTAAGCTTTTTTCCTATGATAAAACGACGGTTGAGTTTGATACTACCACTACTATCTACTTTACAAAACTCACTTTCAAGCGTTGGACTGTTTGTGTATAAAAAACCGTGATCACTAGTGATAAAGATATTGGCTCCATTAAAATTAGAAACCTGTTTTACTATCTTTAAAATCGTCTCAAAAGTACTAGCAACTGCATCAAATGTCTTTATCTCATTTTTCTCACCCATCTTGTCTATCTCATCATGATAGATATAAATCACTCTACTGCCTTTAACAAACTCTCTCCCCTCATCACGAGAAAAGTTGACAAACTTCTCATACCCGATAGCAAAAGAGGAAATATCATAAGACTTTAGTACTTTGTCTCTATTGGCTGTACCCAAAGAGGATTTTCCATCTATAAAAACAGTATCATTTTTATCAGCGATAGAGAGTTCTTTGTGTGGTAAAAGACTTGCCATACCAAGCTGTGTATAGGATGGAACTGAACTCACCATAAAGTCACAACTAGAGGTGTACTTATCTATACTCACTATCTTTGAAGAGAGTTCCTTTCCACACTCATAACGCAAAGCATCTGATATGATGACAAATACTTTCTGCTTTTTTGACAAAAGTGGTTCAACTTTTGTCTGATAAAAGTTTTGTTGATGTGAGAGTGTTGTTTGGATAGTATAGCCATCTGCGAAACTTTGCCATTTATCATTTAAAACTCGTAAAAATCCATTGAGGTAGAGATCTTCTATCTTGCTACTTAGTTTTTTAAGGAGTTCAAGATGTTCCGCTTTATTCGCATAAAATGAATAATCTCTATAGTAGCTATCTGCCTTATACCAGTGTGTACTATATGCTTCTATCCCCTCTTCAAAACTCTCCATTTCAAAATCTGTCTCTTTCACAAAGTCACACAACAAAGAGGCACTAAGCAAGGCACGATAGATATTTTTATAACTCTCATACCAAAATGTATGCCCTCTGATATCGATAATGCTTGCCATCTCATCAGCATAGATAGAGCCATCGTACAGTTTCTCTAAAAGATGCGTGATGACTACTTTGTCACACTTCTCATAGGTGTCACATGAGATGATTTTTATAGCTTCTGTCTCTATCATGATAGTGTCGATATTAAGTTCTCTGCTTATCTGTACAGAGTGTGTGTGAAAACTTTTTTTGTATCGACTGCTATCCATCCAGCTATCTACAAAAAGTCTAGCCTCATGGTTTAGTGGGCATTTGCTTTTATCCAGATGAGAGTAAAAGTGATTTTGAAATAGTTTATACAACAAATCTTTGAGTGTATCACCCTCATAAGTATACTTCTTTTTAACCGCTACAAAAAATAGTTCAGATAGATTGTATTTGGCTAAAGTCTCAAAATGTTTATCCAACTCAAAAACTCTGAGCATGATACTATCGATATGATGATGGTCAGAACCTATACTTAAAGCCATCATCTTTAGTGCCAGAGTATCATAGGTCTCTTTCTCCCCTATCATCATTTTGAGCAATTCTATGCGTTTTGGAGTATTGAAAAACTTATCAAATTTTGCGATAAACTCTTTGAAGCCTACATCAAGCCCGATACTTTGCAAGATTAGACTTGTTTTATCAGCAGAAAACATATAGTTGGCGATATTTAGATCAAGTAGCCAATTTTCTTCATCTTGTGGTGCTTTTATAGGAGAGTAGATCAAAAAATTATCGTTTGGTTGTAAGTTTAAAACTTGTCGTTTTATGCCAAACTCATTGTTCTCTATGATTAGTTTAGTTACACCATCTAACTCTACTTTTTCAAACTCATCTCTTAAAGCTTCGTTATCATCATACCAAAAAACCAATCTCTCTTTTTGAAAGATAGTTTTCAATCTCTGCTCTATATCTATCA
>CAYUSV010000136.1:0-4261 GCA_964447385.1 uncultured Campylobacterales bacterium
CCAACTATTGCAATAGGTAGTACCATCAATTTCTTTTTAATAGACCCGTTAAGCATTTTTTTCCTTTTTTGTTTGATATTTAATACTAAACAAAGCAGTTTTACTACTTTGTTTTTTCAATATTTTCTCTTTTGAAAGTCGTTTTGACATATTTCGCAACTGCCCTTAACTCTTCGTCGCTAAACTTCACACCCCAAGCAGGCATGTCATGTTTGAGCGCTCCATAATAATAAGCACCGTGTTTTGCTACTAAAAACATTTGCTCCTCTGTCAATATAATCTTATTTAGATTTTTTGGAAAAAAGTAATTTTTAGGATTTTTTGAAGCAATCCCATCCCCCATACCTTTTTCACCATGACAAAGCATACAGCCATTTTTATATATCTCTTCACCGCTAACTTTTTTCAAATTTTTTTCTCCAGCAGATAAACTAGATGAAAATAGTAAAGCAATAGATGCAGTTAAGATAAACTTTTTCATCTTATTTCACATCTATTTTGAGGTGCATTGCCGGGTGAATCGCACACTCTACATTGATTGTTCCAGGGGCTTTTACAGTCATTGTATAATCCTCTCCAGGAGCTTGCATGCCTATATCAAATTCATTTGCCCCATCTTCACTAAATGCATTGTGTGCAAATGGATCAGAGTTTTTAAATTTTATAACATCTCCAACTTTTGCACTTATTGTTGTTGGTGCAAATTGTTTACCTTCTTGAACGACTACATGTTCAGCCGCGTTTATAGCTGTCGTTGCTACCAGCAGTGCTAAAGCTATTTTTAAATTTTTCATATTTTTTCTCCTAAATTTTATCTATTGTGGAAACTTTGTTGGTATGTTAAGCTTCATCGGCTCACCCTCAAGTGTTTTCATAAAATCAACAATTTTTTGAATTTCATCGGGTGTTAATCCTCTATCGATTATAAAAGATGATAATCCCTTTGCATCAGAAAACCTTCCACCATTTCCACAGATAGCAGTTGCTTCATGAAGTGTTTTTACTGAACCATTATGGAAATATGGCCAAGATTTTGTCACATCTCTAAGTGTTGGTGTCTTCATAGCTCCAAACAGTTTTGTAACACCTCTTCTGACCTTTACTCTTCCTTCATCACCATCACCTAAACCTAAGTTGTGAAAACTTCCATCTGAAAAATTAAATCCATCATGACAATCCGTACAACGACCTTTGTTTTTAAAAAGCTCAAACCCCTCTTTTGCACTTTGGTTTATGGCACTTTTATCACCTTTGATAAATTTATCAAATGGTGCTTCTGTAGAGAGTACCGTTCTCTCAAAAGAGGCGATTGCTTTTGCTAAAGTATCTTCTGTTATACCAAGACCAGGATATGCTTTTTCAAATAGTGCCACATAACCTTTTATGCCTCTTAATTTTGGAATTAGTGCATCTAATGACATATTCATCTCAACATCAGCCTCAATTGGACCTAATGCTTGGTCTTCAAGGGTTCTGACTCTACCATCCCAAAATTGATGATATTGATATGCACTATTTATAATAGTAGGTGAATTTCTAGGTCCTCTTTTGCCTTCATGTCCGATAGCTTTTGTCTGTCTATCACTCCATCCCAATTCAGGGTTATGGCAGGTTGCGCAAGATATCGCATTTGAGCTTGACAATCTTGTGTCAAAATACAAAAGTTTTCCAAGATTAATTCTCTCTGGAGTTAATTTGTTGTCTGCTGGTTGAGGAACGGCGTCTGGTCTAACCCACTTTGAAGCATTATCCTCTGCTTGTAAACTACTGACACTTAGTGCTACTACAGCTACAAGTGCTAGTAGAATTGATTTTTTACTTTTAATTTTCATGTTTTTTCCTCTAATCTTTTTTAAATACTTTTGGCAAAATTATGTAGCCTTGTGCTACTATATCGACTTAATAATAATTTTTTATTTATATTATAAAAAATCAAGGATAACAAATAATGCCAAAATTATGGTCAGGTAGATTTTCAATGAATGCTTCAACACTTTTAGATGAGTTTAATGCCTCTCTTTTGTTTGATAAAAAACTTTATGCTGAAGATATAGAAGGCTCCATAGCTCACGCTGCAATGCTTGCAAAACAGAAAATCATCACAAACTCTGAATTTGATGAGATATATGGCGGTTTAATACAGATAAAAGATGAGATAGAAAAAAACGAGTTTGTTTTTGACATAAGCGATGAAGATATTCACATGGCGATAGAGAAAAGACTTATAGAAATTATAGGAGACTCTGGTAAAAAATTACACACAGCAAGAAGTAGAAATGACCAAGTTGCGCTTGATTTTAGACTATTTGTACAAAAAAGTTCACTCATCATAAAAGAGTTACTTGTAGAGTTAATAAAAGTTTTAGTAGAAATTGCAAAAAAACATACTACAACTATGTTACCCGGTATGACACATCTACAACACGCCCAACCTATAAATTTTGCTTTTCATTTGTTGGCATATGTATCAATGTTTAAAAGAGATATCCAAAGAGTTGAAAGCTCTTATGAGAGAAACTCTATCTCACCTATAGGATGCGCCGCACTTGCTGGGACTCCTCACAATGTAGATAGAGAGTTTACTGCAAAAAAGTTGGGATTTAAAGAGCCTTCTATAAACTGTCTTGATACGGTAAGTGATAGGGATTTTGCGCTAGAGATTCTTTTTAATATCTCAACTATGATGATGCATATATCAAGACTCTCTGAAGAGCTTATACTTTGGTGTAGTTATGAGTTTGGCTTTGTGACACTTAGTGATGAATACTCAACAGGCAGTTCAATCATGCCACAAAAGAAAAATCCAGATGTCCCAGAACTTTTAAGAGGTAAGACAGGACGAGTAAACGGAAACCTCATCTCTCTTTTAACTGTTCTAAAAGGACTTCCTTTAGCGTACAATAAAGATATGCAAGAGGATAAAGAGGGAGTATTTGATAGCGTAGAGACGGCCTTAATTTCACTAGAAATTTTAAGAGAAGCTCTAAAAACTATGAAAATAGACAAAACAAAGATGAGCAAAGCTTGCAGAGTTGGACACTTAAGTGCTACTGATTTGGCTGATTATTTAGTTCAGAAGCTTGGGGTGGCATTTCGTGAAGCTCATTTTATCACAGGTAGTGCGGTTGCGAAGGCTGAAGAGCTAGGTAAAGATTTAAGTGAACTTAATTTAGAAGAGCTAAAGACGATCGATGAGAGAATAGAAGAAGATGTACTTGGAAAACTTTCATTGGAGAACTCTATGAATTCAAGAGATTCATATGGTGGTACATCTACAAAAAGTACGCTAAAACAGATAGAATATTTTGAAAATTGGTTAAAAGGAAAAACATGAAAGATACATTAAAAATAGGAAAATACGAATTTCCAAGCAGATTAATAGTAGGCAGTGGAAAATATCCAGATTTTAAAACGACAAGAGATGCAACACTTGCAAGTGAATCAAATATGATAACAGTAGCAGTTAGACGAGTAAACATAACTAATCCAAATGAAGAGAATCTTATGGATTATTTCAAAGATACAGATGTGCAAATACTTCCAAACTCAGCAGGTTGTACTACAGCAGATGAAGCTATAACGCTATTTCGTATGGTAAAAGAGGCAACTGGAATTGATATCATCAAAATGGAAGTTATAGGAGATACAGTAAAAACACTCTATCCAGATGTTATAGATACACTAAAAGCCACAGAAGTTTTAGCAAAAGAGGGTTTTACAATCATGGCATATACAAATGATGACCCAATTATGGCAAAGAGATTAGAAGATGCAGGAGCAGCAGCTATAATGCCACTAGCCGCACCCATAGGAAGTGGATTGGGCATCCAAAACAGATACAATGTACTTTTTGTTAAAGAAGCTGTAAAAGTGCCTGTAATCGTTGATGCAGGCATAGGCTGTGCCAGTGATGCAAGTATCGCTATGGAGATAGGAGTTGATGGAATTTTAACAAATACTGCAATAGCACAATCAGGCAATCCAGTATTGATGGCAGAAGCTATGAAATTAGCCGTAAAAGCAGGGCGTATGAGTTATTTATCAGGTAGAATTTCCAAAAAACCTTTTGCAACAGCCTCTTCTCCAACTGAAGGTTTGATAGAATTTGGAAAATAGTGTAAAAAACTATTGACAAATCAGCAATAATTGGATAAAATCTCTGACTCAAAACATATATTGTATTAGTGGAATTTTGTTTTAGAGTCAACGGAGTGTAGCGCAGCCTGGTTAGCGCACCTGGTTTGGGACCAGGGGGTCGAAG
>CAYUSV010000137.1:0-4168 GCA_964447385.1 uncultured Campylobacterales bacterium
CCTCCTTTTTATCTACAAAAACCAGCCTTTGATTTAGCTCTAAAATAATATCTTTATAAACAACTCTACCTTCATCGTCACCTTTGGTTCTTCTAAGAAGAGATTTTACACGAAGCAATAGTTCATTCATGTTAAACGGTTTGGTCATGTAGTCATCCCCACCTCGCAAAAAACCCTCTTCAATTTCACTATCTTGATTTTTGGCACTTACAAAAATTACAGGGATTTTATAACCGATATCTCTAAGTTTTTTTACAAATTCGCTACCTTCAACTCCTCCAAGATTTCTATCTACTATCAAAAGATCAACATCCTCTTCCACCAAAAAATCTTCTACATGATTTATTGATAAAAATCCTGTTACTTCGTAACCCTCTTTTTGCAAGTGATACTCTTCTAGCTCTAAGATATCCTCTTGATCTTCTATGATTACGATGTGTGCAGTTTTCACAGCTTTAGTTTTCCACCCTTGTGTGCAAAATAGGCAAGTTTAACGATATTTACACTTCTGTCTGATATACGCTCTAGTTTTCTCATACTTTTTATAAGCTCTACCAAATCCCCAGCCTCTTCGGGAGTGATACAGATCTGTTGAAGTATATTTTTTTCAAGTATTGAGATGATATCATCACACTTGCTCTCTTCGATGTTTACTTTTCTATATAGATTTTCAAGTGCCTCTTTTGAATCTGCTTCTATGGAAGAGACAGCAGCTTGGAGTGATTTTTGGGTGCTTTGTAAAAAAGCATTCATATCATCTTGTATAGAGCTTAGATCAAATTCGCCACTAATTTGCATTTTTACTTTTTTGGCATAACTTCTAATATAATCAGAAATCCGTGTAAGTTCACTGGCAATTTTAAGATAAGCAATCACCACTCTAAGATCTCTAGCCTCCGGTGAAAATAGTGCTAAAGTTTTGATAATTTCATTGTCTATCTTGTTACCTCTTTCATGCGCATCTTTTAACAAATTCCTAGCTTGGGTGGCTTTTTGTACATCAAGGCTTTGACAAGCCTCTACACTCAGTGTGAAAGCTGTTTGCACATCAAAAGCAAGCTCCAATACCCTCTTTTTTGAGTTATTCAATATTTGTTTATAATTTTCTAACACTATCCAAACCTCCCTGTTACATAATCTTCTGTTAATTTCTCTTTTGGATTTAAAAAGATCTTATCAGTTTTATTATACTCAACAAGTTCTCCTAAATACATAAACGCAGTATAGTCACTGAGCCGACTAGCTTGTTGCATGTTGTGTGTAACAATGACGATGGAGAGCTCTTTTTTTAGCTCACTCACAAGCTGTTCAATAGCCCCCGTTGAGATAGGATCAAGTGCTGATGTCGGCTCGTCTAAAAGTAATACTTCTGGACGAAGTGCTACCGCTCTAGCGATACAAAGTCTCTGTTGTTGTCCACCACTAAGACCCGTAGCAGAATCTTTCAATCTATCTTTGACCTCATCCCAAATTGCTGCATCTTTTAGGGCAGATGTCACTTTTTCCTCTAAGATAGTTTTATTTTTGATACCTGAGAGTTTTAATCCATAAGCAACATTGTCAAAAACACTCATAGGAAATGGTGTTGGTTTTTGAAAAATCATTCCAACTCTTTGGCGAAGTGCTATAAGAGCATTCTCTTTTTTAATATTTAAGATATTTTCATACTCATCACTTTTTAAGTTTAAAAGATTTACTTCACCCTTGTACTCATTACCCGGATATAAATCATGAATACGATTTAAAGAGCGAAGCAGTGTTGATTTACCACAACCGCTAGGTCCTATCATAGCTGTTATTTTGTTTTTATAGATAGGTAAATTTATCGACTCTAACGCTGGTTTTGTTGCACCTTTATATTGAAATGAAAAATCTTTGATATCCATAATAATCTGTTTTGCCATAAAATTTATCCCTCTGTTTTTGGAAAAAAGTTGATTAAAGATATATTATCTGAGTTGGGTTACAAAATGGTTACAGTTTGAGTATTTTTAGCCCCTTATCCTATAGCTCAATGCCTCAAGAAGATGTTTTTTGCATATTTTATCCTCTGATTCCAAATCAGCAATAGTTCTTGATACTTTTAGCGTTTTGTTGATAGCTCTTTGGCTAAGGTCAAATCTCTCTACTGCTCGGTTTAGTATTGTTTGGCTTTTATGATCTAGTTTACAGTATTGCTCAATCTCGGTGTCGCTTAGTTTACCATTTAGTTCACTTTGTCCTCGTTGGAGTTGTATTAAAAATACCTCTTTTACTTTAGCAAACATCTCTTTTGAACTTATTGTAGATTTATCTTTTGGTGAGATTTCATCCATTTGTACATAAAGATCTATTCTATCAAGTAGTGGTGCTGAGAGTCTGTTTTTGTAGCGGTTTATCTCCAAATCGTTACATCGACACTCTTTTTTACGACTCAAAAGATTTCCACAAGGACACGGGTTCATAGCTGCTATGAAAAGAAATTTTGTCTGATACTCTATTTTTGTATTTACTCTTGAAATGAGGACTTTATGATCTTCAAGTGGTTCACGAAGGGACTCTAATGTAGCTTTTTGAAAGTATGGAAACTCATCAAAAAATAGTACCCCATTGTTTGCCAAAGCAACTTCTCCTATCTTTGCACCTCTGCTTCCACCTCCAAATATACTAGCTCTTGTAGCGCTATGGTGAGGACTTCTTATGGTTTTTGTTGGTTTAAAATCAGGCTCTTTCCCATCCAAAGCATCTAGTTTGGCTTTTTCTAGTATCTCCTCTAAACTCATAGGAGGAAGTATATGTACAACTCTTTTAGCACTCATACTTTTGCCACATCCAGGGCTTCCTTCATATAGGATATTGTGCATGCCAGAGGCTGAAATCAAAGAAGCTCTTTTAGCTAATTCTTGACCTTTTATCTGTAAAAAGTCTAATTCGTATTTGGTTTGAAAATAGTATTTTTTATCATTATGGGTTACGAAATCATATGAAAGTTGTTCATTGGTTTTTATAATACTCCTTTTTGAAGGATTAGTAAATATCTCTATGGCATTTTGTAGGTTTTTGGCACTGTATATCTCAATATTTGGTATTTTGGAAACTTTTTTCATGCTATCTTCTGGGATGATGACCTTTTTTAGTAAACCATCTTTTGCCAATGATAAAATAATGGCAAATATAGAGTGTGTATCTTTAAGTGCTCCATCAAGTCCAAGTTCACCAAATACAAAAAAATTATCGAAATTTATATCTGTTTTTTGCAAGCAGATCAAAAGAGCGATAGATAGATCAAAATGACTCCCCTCTTTTTTAAGATCTGATGGAGAGAGATTGACAGTAATTTTTTGTGGAGGAAATTTAAAATCAATCGCACTAAGAGCAGATTTAACTCTCTCTTTGGATTCTTGTATAGATGTTTGAGCAAGTCCTACAATTGCAAAACTTGGAAGAGCGCGTACAAAAGCCACCTCTACATCCACAACTTTGGCATCAAAGCCATCCATTGTGGCACATAAAAGTTTTTTCATGCCTATTTTTTGCCTTTTATCTTCTTTTTCCACTCTTTTTCAAATTTTTTTCTTTTTAAATAGGAGAGTTTTTCGATAAAAAGTTCACCATTTAAATGATCACACTCATGTTGAAATGCTATCGCCATCAAGTCATCATATTCACAATTGATAAGGTTTCCATCTCTATCTTGATACTCCACTTCTATCCACTGGGCTCTCTCTACATCTTCATAATATTCAGGCACACTTAAACACCCTTCTGTGTAGAGAGTAGTGCCTTTGGTTTGAATGATTTTAGGATTGATAATTTCTACAAGATCCTCTTTTAACTGTTTATCATCTTTGTTTGGTAGATTGATTATGAGTATGTCTAAAGGTTCACCTATTTGAACAGAAGCCAATCCAATACCATTTTTACTGATCATGGTTTCATACATATCATCAAGAAGTGTATGAATTTCTTGATCAAAACACTCTACTTTTTTTGATCTTACTTTTAAAAGTTTATTAGGATAAGTTATAATTTCTCTGATCATCTATTGACTCGATAACCTCTCTAGTGCAGCAGCAATTATCTGCTCTTTAGTTTTATTTGGCACGATCTTTGAGAGAGCATAATCAAGCTCTATATCAATACTTTGTGAATCAACAATATAGTTTGAAAAGCTAATCATATGCTCTAT
>CAYUSV010000138.1:0-4150 GCA_964447385.1 uncultured Campylobacterales bacterium
CGATAAATACCCCATCCCAAACAAATGCAACAACTCCAGCAAATCCCATCATAACAGTCCAAAAAAGATAAGGTTTTGTAGCTTCTATAAGATCACTCTTATTGGTATAAAGCTTTAAAATCCACTCCCCACCAAAATAGTAAACAAAAGCATAAAAAACAGCCAATACAAATCCCCAATAAAACGAATATCTGATAGCTTGATAAAATTTTTCTCTATCTCTTGCTCCAAAATACTTACCTACTAAACTCTCAGCAGCATAAGCAAAGCCATCAATTCCAAAAGAGATCCAAGATAAAAATTGAAGCAATATAACAGTCACAGCTAACGCCATCTCTCCCTCTTTTGCACTTTGCGCATAAAAAAAGGCAAAAGCAAATGTCAAAGCAACTGTGCGGATAAAAATATCTCTATTGATATTTAAAAATTCCATAAGGGAGTTCTTGTTTAAAATCGCCTCTTTTTTAATAGTTTGCAATCTATTTTTATAGCGAAGAAGCAGTATAAATGCTAAAAAAACTCCCCCATATTGTGCTATTACCGTACCATATGCCACACCCTCTATGCCTAAATTTAACTCTTTTACAAAATAATAACTAAGTATAATGTTTATAATATTGACAAAAAGAGTAATTATGAGTGGAATTATGGCATTTTGCACACCAAAAAACCAACCAAAAAGTACATATAAAGAGAGTGTTGCAGGTGCAGCAAAAATACGAATTTCAAAATATTGTGCAACTAAAAGATAATAGTTTTGATCAATATTCATAAAATAAGCCACTATTTTTATAATAGGAATTTGAAAAACAATCAATAAAAATGAGATAATAAGTGAAAGGAAAAGTGCTCTTACTAAAGTATTTGTTAACTTTGTATTGTCATTTTGACCATATGCTTGTGCACTCATGCCAGTTGTGCCCATCCGTAAAAAACCAAAATTCCAATAGATTAGATTAAATATCATAGCAGCAATTCCAACACTTGCAAGATGTAAAGATGATTGATGTCCCATCAGTGCTGTGTCTACTGTTGACAAAAGAGGGATGGAGATATTGCTAATGATATTTGGAATAGCGAGCTTTAAAATCTCTCTATTCATCGATAGATGTTTGAAACACTCTCTCTACACTTCCTTTAAAGTAGATAAAACCATCAATCATTGAGAGTGTCAATTCCTCTTTGCTTGTTGGGTAAACTTTTGTTACAGCTTCTACACTTTTATCTAAATATGCTGCATAAAAACAAGCAGCCATGCCAGTACCACATGCTAGAGTTTCATCTTCAACTCCTTTTTCATATGTGCGAACATGCAGGGTTTTGTGTTCTGCATCTAATTTAACAAAATTAACATTTGCATTGTATCTATCTCTCATCTGTTTCGCAATATCTTTTGAGTAGAGTTTTAAATCGTCTACAAAAGTTACTAAATGCGGTACACCTGTATCAAAGAGTCTCCACTTGAAGCCCTCTTCTACGATAATATTATCTAAAATTTTTGGCTCTGTTAATTTTACTTCAGCACTATTATCTTCAACATTTGCCTCGATTACACCGGCCGTGGTTAAAAATTTCATCTTGTTTTTACATAGAGCATTTTTAAATGCATAGTGTGCAGCTGCTCTACTACCATTTCCACACATTTTTGCATCACTACCGTCACTGTTGTAAAACTCCCATTCAAAATCATAAGAGTTATGTGGAACTAACACAATCAGTCCATCAGCACCCACACCTTTTTGCCTATTACAGAGTTTTTTAGCTAAATCATGTCTAGGTTTTTTTAAAAAAGTATGGAAAATTACAAAATCATTACCACTAGCGTTGTATTTTGTTATCTGCATGAGTGCTCTTTTTTATTGTTTTTTACATTTTAGCAAAAAATTATAAACTTTTATGAGCACTACATTTAAATTACTCTACAGAGTGAACACAGCGGACATAATTTTTATTTCCGTTGGCAGTATATTGGCTATAATCTTGTGAATTTTTAAAGCTAATCTTCCATGCATATGGAACATTTTGGTGAATGTCAGAAGTAGACGACCAATAATAGTCTTGTGTATACTTAGCCGCTGCATTGATAAAACTCGTATCAATTGCCGGATCCTTTGATATATCTACGATTGAGTATAACTCATTGTAATTTGGTAGTCTCCAATTTGTTAAAGTGTCAATTTCCAATCCATTACAATATGTTATTGCATCTTGAAATGATCTTGTTTTTGTATTTTGTTTTACTTCAATTGTATCTTGCCAAATTAGATTTGTAGAGTTATCTGTAACTATAGAGAGGGTATCATCTCTAGTAAAATTTGAATCTGCCTGTGGAGTTCCTCGAACACACTTTACAAATCCAGCTGCAACTTTGGATTTACGCGCATTTTCACCATTTGTAAAATCAATACCCCAGTTTTGTGTTTGATCTGAGATGTTTTGTGTCGAAGACCAATAGAACCAAGCACTAACATTCTCAAATGTATTAGCAAAAGTATTTACATCTCCTCTATCTATTAGATATGTAAGCTCTTTCATCGTAGGTACTCTCCAATCATCAAAAGCTCCTTGTGCTGAACTTTGACAATAAGAGGTTGCTATATCATAATTGATATAAGCATTTACTCCATCACTATGGGTAACATCTTGCCACTGTAACTGTGTCGCAAGATCTGTTATGATGCCTGTTTCAACATCTTTGGTATAACCTCTTTCAAGACCCTTTTTATAATATCCATCATCAAAATCTACTTTACTATCTATTTGACCGGTCGCTGGTATTACATCTTTTACCTCTAAAACATTTATTATTACAGTTACACTACTACTATCTCCTGCGCTATTTGTTGCTATTGCTGTTAAGTTATATGTAGGTTTTGTAGCAAATAAAAGTTTATTTACAACTGTTATTTCTCCTTGCGCATTGATTGCAAAATCTAAACTTGCATCTCCACTTAATACAATAGAGCTTATAGTGCTGTCACCACTACTGTTAATTGGAATAGTACCTATTGTAGAGCCTATAGCGATATTCTCTTTTACATCTTTTGTGAAGCCTTCAATAGTAGGTACTATATCTGCTACATCTGTTACAGTAACCGTAATAGTTTGATTTGCTTCATTTGATGAACTATCTGTTGCTTTGACCGTTACTTCATAAATATTGTCTGTATTGATATCTGTTGGATTTTCAAAATCTGGCGCGTTTTTAAACAAAAGTTCACCAGAGTTTGAATCTATACTGAACTTATCGCTATCATTGCCACTTGATATGGAGTAGGTTACAGTACTTTCATCTGTGGCTGAGACTAAGAGTATTGATATAGAGTTTTCAGTGATACTTTTTGTACTTGTATTAGTAAATACTGGTTTTGTTGTATCTGGCTCTAAAACTGTTATTGATATGGTAATCTCTTGGCTATAGCCTGCGTCATTTTTTGCTATGGCTTTTAGGTTATAATTTGGTTTAGTATTATATGATAGGGCATTTACAAGAGTTATCTCACCTTTTGTATTGAGTAAAAAATCTTCATTTGCATCTCCGCTTAGGATAATTGACTTTATGGTACTATCTCCACTGTTAGCGATAATAATATTTCCAATTTTATTTCCAATGGAAATATTTTCTGCACTTTGAAAACTACTTGATTTTAGAGTTGGTGCTATATCAGCAATGTCTGTTACGGTTACGGTGATAGTTTTAGTTATCTCATTTGCCTTGTTATCAGTTGCTTTGATCTCTACTTCGTAATCATTGTCTCTGTTTTTATCTGTTGGATTTTCAAAATCAGGTGCAACTTTAAACGAAAGTGTACCGGTGGTTGAATCTATACTAAATTTATTTGCATCTGCGCCAGCTGATATATCAAATGTTATTTCACTTGTATTATTAACTGTTGCAATTAATACCTCTGTACTATTTTCACCAATACTTTTTGTATTTGGAGTACCAAAAACTGGTATTTGTGTATCTAAATCTGATGGTAGTTTATCTATTTCATCAATTTGTTGATCTAAATTACAACCTGCAAATAAAATTGAAACCAAAAGTAAAGAAGTAGTTATTTTTTTTGACATTATAATTTCCTCATTTTTATGTTATATAAGGAAGTATCGTCTTTTGAAAAATAAATTTTAATTAGTATGAAAAATT
>CAYUSV010000139.1:0-4116 GCA_964447385.1 uncultured Campylobacterales bacterium
GGTAAAAACCAGCAGATTTACAGTCTGCCCTCGTTGGCCACTTGAGTATCTCACCAATATTTCCACTTGATCATTTCTGGTCAAACACTGTACAAAAAATGGAGCTGGTGAGAGGACTTGAACCACCGACCGCCTGATTACAAATCAGGTGCTCTACCAACTGAGCTACACCAGCACAACTTTTTGTGAGCCGTGATTATACTTATTTTTTTATAAGAAGTCAATAGTTTTTAGAATTTTTTTGTAGAATAGTCTAAAAGATATGGCATGAAGATACTATTTTCACCAAGTGAATCAAAAACAAGAGACAATAACAACTTCAAAAATTATCCACAAATATACCTCTTTCCAGACTTACTTGATAAACAAATGCATGTTTTAAAAACTTATGATGACTATATAAAAAGCTCTTGCGATGAATTACTCAACAAACTTTTTGGATTAAAAAAAAGCTCTGATATTGACTTTTTCAGCTCAATTGACATTTTTAATGCTCCAACTTTAAAAGCAGTTGAAAGATATTGTGGTGTTGCTTACGAGTATCTTGATTATAAAAGTGTAGAGCAAAAAAAGTTTATTGACAAAAATATGATTATATTTTCAAACCTTTTTGGACCGATTTTTGCACAGCATCCACTCCCAAACTATAAATTAAAACAGGGAGAAAAACTTGGCTCTTTTGTAATTGAAAAATATTATAAAGAGCACTTTAGTGATGCTTTAGATGATTTACTTAAAAATGAATTCATAATTGATCTTCGAGCTGTATTTTATTTAAAGTTTTATAAACCCAAAAGCTATCATATCACTATAAAATTTATAAAAAACGGTAAAGTCATTAGTCACTGGGCAAAAGCATATCGTGGAAAAATAGCAAGAGAATTAGCACGCCATCAACCTCAAAACGAAGAGGAGTTTCAAAAGATAAGATTTCAAAACCTTCAAGTTTTGGAGATAATTAGACGAAAAAACTATAGCGAATATGTTTTTGAAATAGATTAATTATTATTTATATTCTCTATCATCGCTTTAGCTCTTGTATCATTTAAGATAGAGATGCCATATTTTATTTTGAACTCCTGATCGATACTCTGATATTGTTTTATATGTCTTTGCATATCTTGTTGATTTTTATCACTCTTTTTTGAGATAAAATTTTGTGTCAAATTAGTCTCTGGAAATAGTTTTTCAATGGAATCTGCAACATTTTGAACTCTGTCAAACTCAGATACTCTCTCTTTGCACTTTTCCCAAGCACTATTTTCATTGATATATTCGTTAAGCATTTGTACTTTTTTTGTCTTATCTCTAACAGTTGGAGCTTCACCACTTCTCATCTCTTTGGTTGTTAAAGGTACTGCAAATTTAAACAAAAACTCCTCTTTTAACATAGAAAGTTTTGTTTGGGATTCCAAATAACGCTCTACTAAACGCTCTTCTTGTTGCTGTAATGATTTATAATAGTCTTGTCTTCTCTTATTTGCTCTCTGCTCTCCATATGTATTTCCCGTACCAAATGACTTATCTTGGAGACGATTTTTTTGAGTAAATGCTTTTTTTAATTCCTCTTTTTTAATTTCCCAATTTTCAAGTCTTCGCGTAATATCTTCATGTTTTTTTGTCAAATATCTCGCTTGACGAAGCATCTGCTGCCTTGTTAAATCTTTTTGATACTGATTATTAACACTTTTTAGTAATACCTCTTTTGAACTATTTTGCTCAGCATGCAAGAAGCTTGAAAAGAGTAAAACAGTAAAAATAACACCATACTTCATAAAATCACACCTTTTATATATTTACTTTATTAGAAATAAATATCAATATCTTGAATACACTATTGTATCCAAATAAAATGAAGATTTTATAAATGAGAGTATTTACTCTCATTTGTTTTTATTATTAGGCTCTGCAACTAAACTCACTAAGAGAAGTTTTTAACTCTTTTGCAACACTTTTAAGCTCCGATGTTGTTTCTGATGCATCTTGAATATTGTTACTATTTTGAGAAGATAGAGATTTTATCTCATCCATAGTTGTGATAAACGATTGCATCATTTTTGAAGAATCATTTATAGATGTTGTTGTTCTTTGAACATTATCAACAGCAAATCTCATAGTCTCACTCACTTCATCAACCTCTTGTTGAACTTCATTTGACTTTTGTGTAAGATCATTGATATGCTCAACATTTTTATTCATCTCTTGGCTTGAATCCATTATAGCTTGTACGATAACACTTATTGTTGCATTTATTTCACTTAGTGACTTTTGTGTTCGCTCAGCCAATTGTCTAACTTCATCAGCAACAACAGCAAAACCTCTTCCATGTTCACCGGCTCTTGCTGCTTCTATAGCTGCATTTAGTGCCAATAAATTTGTCTGGTCTGCTATATCACTTATGACACTGAGGACTGATTTTACCTGTTCTGCATCTGTGCTTAGCTGGTTTAATTTTTCTGCTAGTGAAATTTCACTAGCGGAGTTATCACTCATTTGATTTATCATATCAAGGACTTTTGTCTTTGTTTTGTCCAATTTCTCTTGCGCTTGTTGCATATTATCTCTTGTACCATTAACTTCATCAACTGAAGTACCTAAAATATTTTGAAGTTTATATGCCTCATTTGCAGTCTTTTCTACTATTCTAGCTTCATTTTCTATATTTACTGTTACCTCTTTAAACACTGTATCTATTTTTTCTGCTGCAACTTGATTTTGACCAGTTGTATTTTGTGCACCTTTTATCGCACCTGAAGTGCTAATAATCAAAGCCTTAACGGCTCTTGCAATAGAGCCTATCTCATCTTTGCTTGAAATATCTATCTTAGTGCAAAGATTTTTTGAAGATGCAATATCTTCTATCTTAGTTCTTAGTTTACTGATACTGCTATTCATCCCTCTGATTAAAAATATTGCAAAAATAACATTAAACAAGATAGCAATTATCGCCAAAATAGAGTATAAAATTACACTTTGAGAAACTACAGAATCAAATACTTCAATATGTTCATCAAGATGTTTTGCTATCTCGTCATCAATCTCTTTTAAAATATTTATCTTTTTAGTAATTGTATCAAACCAATACACCGGATCAATCCCAAATCCACCCTCAACTGATTTTTCTATAGCGATATTTCTCAGTCTTAATACTTCTTTGACTGCATTAGTGTTCATCTTTCCTTTATAAAAATTTATCAGCTCATCTGGCGCAAAACCAATAAAACTATTTATAAACGCATCTTGAGCACCTGTTAATCCTAAAAATTGATGAAGAGATTTTGGTGTAAATGAGTCTTCTGCAAAAACACCACTCATAACTGCCCTCTCAACCCCCGCTTTCTCTTTAGCTTGCAAAAAGACAAAATAAGCCGAAAGTACTTTTGTTATATCATTTTGAGGAGAATTTTTTGCATTATCCGCTAAAACATTTAACATTTTTTTATTCATGTTAGTAAAATATGCAACGGTATCTTTTAAATTTATGTTTAATGCTGAAACTCTACCCCTTACCTCATCAAGACGATTTAAATCACCCAACAATTTATCTGTTCCTATTTTAAGCGTGTTTGGAAAATCAGAAAACTTAAAACTTTTTATAAATGTTAAAAACTCCTCTTTTTGTCTACTTGTAAGCTCTCTTTGGTCTGCTAATTTTTGTTTAAACTTTACCCCATTTGACCCTACAAATCCAGCACTAGCACCTCTCTCTTTTTGTGTCTGGTGTATCAAAAGGGAGACTTGTGAACTCAGCTGTGAAAGCTTCTTGACCTTTGCAACATCTTGTTTGATCGTCCATTTTTCTAAAACAAGTGAACTTGCAAAAAACATAATCAATGCTGAGGGAATTAGCATCAAGAGCAATAATTTATTTTTAATTGTGAGATTTGATAGCATGGTTGTTAATCCTTTTTTATTAAAGTTTTGAATAAATCCATATTATTGCAATAATAATAGATTTAAAACTATATCGGAGTTTTATGAAAAATATTTATATAAAAAGATAAAAAATTTTGATAGTAGTGGCTCCGGATGCTGGATTCGAACCAGCGACCAAGTGATTAACAGTCACCTACTCTACCGCTGAGCTAATCCGGAACAAGGATTGTTTAAAAGAGC
>CAYUSV010000140.1:0-4115 GCA_964447385.1 uncultured Campylobacterales bacterium
AAAAAAGTTTTTCCAAAAGCTATACAGATAAAAAAAGATGATTTAACTTTTAAACAGATGCAAAATCACAATATCCTCTTTTTAGCTGACGCGAAAGATTTAGCAGAAAAATCTTTAGTAGATTTACCAGAAGACAAAAAAGGTTTTAGTATCGTTTGTCAAAAAAATCCATGGAATGGAAAAAAGATTGTAAGTTACATATACAGCTCTGATGACAATGAGCAAAAGAGTGTGATCCGAAAGCTTAAACGCTACTCCAAAGAGTCTAAGCTTCATTTTATAGATGGAAAACTAGTAGAAAAATCAATCATCCGGACAAAAAGAGGAAAAACATATACTATAGCAAAAGAGCAACAAGGTGTTAAAACATCAAAAAATTTAAGCTTAAACAGTATTGTTAAAGAGATTGAAGATAAAAAAATTATCTTTGTGGGTGAGTCTCATACAAACTTTGCGCACCATATAAATCAACTAAACATCATAAAAGCACTTTTTGAAAAAGGGAAGAAAGTGGCAATTGGTATGGAGATGTTTCAAAGAAGATTTCAACCTGTCTTGAATGATTATATAAGTGGTAAAATTGATGAAAAAACTTTTTTAAAAGATAGTCAATACTTCACAAGATGGAAATATAACTACAATTTATACAAACCAATCATAGAGTATGCAAAGAGAAATAAGATACCTATAATAGCTCTAAATTTAGAAAAAGAGATCATAAAAAAAGTTACAAAAAATGGTTTTTATGCACTGAGTGAAAAAGAGAAAAACTCCCTTCCAAAAAGCTTGGATTTTACAAACCAAACATACAAAGAGAATTTACAAAAAATTTTTAACTCCACAGCTCACATGAATGCCCTTATAAAAAATGGCAACAACAAAATCAATCCAGAGTTTATATATCAATCACAAATCATCTGGGATGAGACGATGGCTGAGAGTATATCAAACTATCTTGTCAAACATAATGATATAGACTCTTTTGTAGTTTTAGCTGGAGTTGGACATATAGAGAGCTTTCACGGTATTGCCAGTCGTGTTTTTAGAAGATCGTCTCTACCTTTTAGCATCATTGTCCAAGATATACCTGTGAGTGAAAAAGTTGCAGATTTTGCACTCTACACCCAACCACTCAAAGTAAAAGAACCTCTAAGAATTGGAGTCTATCTTGACACAAAAGAGAGTTTAAAGGTAACAAAAGTTATAAAGAACACTATCGCTGATGAGCTTGGCATACGAAAAGATGATATCATATTAAGTGTTGACAAACAAGATGTAAAAACATTAGAAGAGCTAAAATACATACTATTTTTTAAAGACAAAGATAAAAATATAGATATAAAACTAAAAAGAAAAGAGAAGATTTTAAATCTTCAAATCTCTCTATAAAGGATGATAATGGATTTTTATACTGCTGATATCTGTGATGCATTTGGTGATGAAGTAACAGTTTTAGACCCTATTTTTAAAAGCTACGGCGGATTGAAAAAATGTTATGCAACTATAAAAACAATAAAATTAGATGAAGACAACAGTGGCTTGATAGAGCTACTTAAAACTAAAGTTACCGATAAAGTTGCAGTTGTTGATGTAGATGCCTCCTATTGTGCAGTTGTAGGTGAAAATTTGATGAATTTAGCATATAAAAACGGCTGGAAAGCAATCATCATAAATGGTTTTGTAAGAGATATAGAAGCTGTAAAAGATATAAAAGTAGGACTATTTGCACTTGGAGTCTGTCCTAAAAAAAGTACAAAAAAATCAGAAGCAAAAAGAGATATAACACTAAAGTTTGCAAATGCAACTCTAAAACCAAACGATCATATGTATATCGATCTTGATGGAATTATCATAACAAAAAAGAGAGTACACTAACTTGACTCCAATCACCGTAACAACACTAAACAACCAGATAAAATCACTCCTAGAGAGCCACTTTTTGACTATTTTAGTGGAGGGTGAAGTATCAAGAGTCACTTATCACGGCTCAGGACATCTATACTTTACACTCAAAGATAAAAACTCCTCTATCTCATGCGTAATGTTCAAAGGAAATAATCAAAGATTAAAATTTCGCCTAGAGGAAGGGATGAAGGTCATCGTAGGTGGAGGAATTAGCCTCTATACTCCAAGAGGTAGTTATCAGATAAACTGTTCCTCTTTAGAACCAGCTGGAAGCGGTGCATTAGCCTTGGCATACGAACAGTTAAAGGCTAAATTAGAAGATAAAGGATACTTTGAGCAAAGTAGTAAAAAACCGTTACCAAAATTTCCAAAACATATAGCTATAATAACTTCTAACACAGGAGCAGCCCTTCAAGATATGTTAAATGTAGCTACAAAAAGATGGCCACTTTTAAAAATTACTCTATTTGATACCATCGTTCAGGGAGAAAATGCAGCAACTTCTATCGCAATAAATATCAAAAAAGCTAACAGTATAGATGCTGATATCATCATAGTAGGTCGAGGGGGTGGAAGCTTGGAAGATTTATGGGCTTTTAATGAAGAGGTTGTAGCTGATGCTATATTTAACTCACCTACACCAATAGTCTCAGCAGTAGGTCATGAGATAGATTTTTTAATCAGTGATTTTACAGCTGATCTTAGAGCCCCTACGCCATCAGCTGCTATGGAGTTAATCCTTCCTGATATGACTGAAATTTTAATTTATATCGACTCTTTAATAGATAGTTACAATACCCACTTAAGAAAGATATTACAACAAAAAACAAGAGAATTAGAGCATCAAAAGGAGTTACTAAAACAAAACTCATTTGACGCAAAACTTAACTTTTATCAAAATGAGATACAGAGTCTAAGAAAAAGATACCAAAGCTTTTTCACACTATCTCTTAACCAAAAACAGGGTCAATTAAACCAACTTTTAAATGCATATACTCTTAACAATCCAAGCAAAAGAGATAAAACGGGATATGCACAAATTAGTAAAAACAGCAAACTTACTTCATTAGAAAATCTCAAACTAGATGATATCTTCTCTTGTCAAACTTCCAAAGTTGAGATAAAAGCAAAAGTTTTAGAGATAAAAAAATTACAGGAACGAAAATGACAATAGAGAAACTTTTAGATATTACAAGCGGAATTTATACAAACACAAGTTCAAAAAATGAGGTTTTTAGCGCAACTATCCACTCAAAAAAAGTTTCACAAAATGACCTCTTTATAGGCTCTAGCAAAGAAGCGATAAAAGAGGCTATAGCACAAAAAGCAAGTGCAATCATCTATGACACAAAAGAGGATATAGATACAAACGAAGATGTCGCTCTTATAAAAGTAGACTCCATAAAAAATAGTGCTTTAAAACTCTTATCTTATATCGTAAAAGATGATAAAGATTTACATTTTCACCTCTTAAGTTCACATACAATCTCTTTTTTTAAAATGATTCAATTAGGAAAAAAAGATGTAGAGTATATACCAGATGATTGGGAAAAGGCATTTGAGCTAATCTTAAATAGTCCAAAGGCGATATTTGTCTCAGATGACCAAGAGCTTTTGAGCCAAATCAAGCCAAATATCAAAAAATATGATAAAACCGCTTTTGGATACAATATAGAAGATACACTCTTTCGCTCTACATTTAGAGTAGAAAAGTTTGTCTACCAACATAAAAAGATGGCACCATTTCATCTATCTCATCTTTTAAGAGCCGTTTCTCTCTGCGAAGAGTATAAACTCCCCTACTCTATCGACAAAGTAAATTATACAAAACATTTTATACCAATTTTTATAGATGATGAGACACATATCCAAAAAGAGAAAATCAACGATCATGTAGTAATTGTAACCGACAACACAGAAGATATCTCAAAAGGCAGAGAGTATGCAAAAACCGCCAAGGTCACCATGTCAAAAAGTATCGTCTTTACCCCACCAAAAATCAAGATAGAAGCTTACACAAAACCAACAATCTTTAGAAATCCTACACAACTTGTTACAGCAGTAAAAACAACTAGCTTCAATTATGGATTTGTATATTCACAAAATAGAGATGATTTAGAGGCATTAAAAGAGTATTTTAGTAGCAAATTTTGATAAGCATTTAAAAAAACACTTTTTTAGTTTATAATATTGCAGAGGGAGAATTGTAT
>CAYUSV010000141.1:0-4097 GCA_964447385.1 uncultured Campylobacterales bacterium
CATCTATATCGGTTGGAATAACTTTTTCTTGAATTTCAAGAAGTGTTACACTAAAAACACTCTCTTTGCCAGCAAGATCTGTTGAGTTGTACCCTTGTGGAAATGTTACAGTGATATCTCTACTCTCATCAGGCTTTAGACCAATTATCTGATCTTCAAATCCCTCTATAAAGCTTCCACTGCCAATCTCTAATGTAAAAGCTTTTGCACTTCCACCTGCAAATGGTACACCATCAATAGAGCCTTCAAAATCAATCAGTGCAAAATCACCCGCTTTAAGTGCTCTATCTTCTTTAACTTTTTGCATGGTTGCTACTGATTTTAACATCTCACTGGTTCTTTCATCAATCTCTTTTTTAGTAGTTTTTGGTTTTTTAGTCTCAGGAACTAGTTCTTTGTAACCTTCAATTTTGATTTCAGGTCTGGTGGAGATAGATATTTCAACTTCAAGTATACCTTCGTTTTCTTCAAATTTTTTTACACTTGGCTCACCAATTACTGTATTTGGTTCAAGTTTTAACTCTGAAATACCTTTTTCATAAACTTCTCTGAGTGCTTCATTTTTTGCATCTTCCGTCAATTTTTCACCATATCTTGCTTTTACGATATGTGCAGGAACTTTACCTTTCCTAAAACCATCAACTTTCATATCTTTGGCTGCGTTATTTGCAAGCTGGTTCTCTTTTTGTCCTACATACCCTTTGGAGATGGTAGCAGTAACAGTGCTATTTGCACTATCAATTTTTTCTGTTTTAATGTTCATCTATATCCCTCTGTGATTAAAATTGTCGCCGATTGTATCTAAAGTTTGCTTTTTACTAAATAAAATGTATGTTAGTATGCCACAACTATACTAAGTAATTTACCAGGAGTAAACATGAAAGCGTATATTTTTTTAGTTATTTTAGCTGTTTTTATATCAGGATGTATCCCAAGATATGTAGAGCAAAAACCTATAGATTCAAAAGTTGTAAAACAGATACAAGAACCAGCTGCAAAAGTTCAAGAAGAAGTTATTTTAAAACAGCCACAAGCTGTAGAAATAATTAAAGATGAAGTGATAAAACAAGAAGATTCAAAAAGCTATAAAGTGACAATGAAAACTAAAAAATTTGCATTTTCAGATACTGGATTTTTGGTAAAAACCTCTGATATGTTACATCTAAATGTTCTAGCTATGGGAAGTCCTGTTTTAGATCTTAAAGTTAAAAAGACAGATGATATCTGTGTAGGTAGTCTTTGCAACACAAAACACGGGTTTAATCAAAGCTTTTTAGTTGGTGATTATCCAGATGATATGATAGAAAATGTTTTGGCAAGTAAGCCTATATTTGGAGGTAAAAATCTTAAAAAAACAAAAAATGGTTTTGTGCAAAAAATAGAGACAAAAAATTATAAAATAAAATATCAAATTTCACGGGATAATATCTATTTTAAAGATAAGCAAAACAAAATTATAATAAAACTAAAGGAGCTTAAATAGTGAAATATATAGGCGCACATGTAAGTGCAAGTGGAGGGGTATTTAACGCACCATTAAATGCCAAAGCCATAGGGGCAAAAGCATTTGCTCTGTTTACCAAAAACCAAAGACAGTGGAGTGCAAAACCACTTGATGACAAAACTATAGATCTTTTTAAGAAAAATTTAGAAATTGCCCAAATACTACCTCGCCATGTGCTCCCACATGACAGCTACCTGATAAATCTTGGGCATCCAGAACTAGAGAAGCGACAAAAATCGTTAGATGCCTTTATAGATGAAGTGCAAAGATGTGAGCAGTTAGGACTTGATAAGCTCAATTTTCACCCAGGAAGTCATCTTAAAAAAATTAGCACAGATGAGTGCTTGGAATTTATCTCACAAAGCATGAATGAGACTCTAAAACAGACCAACAATGTCTCGTTAATTATAGAGAATACAGCAGGACAAGGTAGTAATCTTGGATTTAAATTTGAGCATTTGGCATATCTTATAGATAACTCCATCGATAAGAATAGAGTAGGAGTTTGTATAGATACTTGTCACATGTTTACAGCAGGTTATGATATCAGAACAAAAGAGGCATATGAAAAAACTTGGAATGAATTTGATGAAATTGTAGGATTTGAGTATCTTAAAGGTATGCATCTTAATGACTCAAAGCCCGATCTTGGTTCTCATGTCGATAGACACGATAGCCTAGGAGTTGGCAAGATCGGACTTGATTCATTTAGGTTTTTAATGAATGATGATCGAATTGATGATATACCAATGGTTTTAGAAACCATCGACTCTAGTATTTGGGAACAAGAGATTAATCTTTTGTATACTCTTATAGACAAAGGATAGGGCTTTTGCCTATCCTTTAATTTCACCTCCTATGAGACTTGCGGGTAAATCTACTTGATCATTTAGTTCATCCTCATGTGGAAACATCTCATCTGAAATCTCTTTCTCTTCTTTTGTTAAAAACTCTTGTGCATCATTAGCATCTTTAAAAAGTTTTACAATCTCTCCACGAGTTTGATAAAATTCAAGATATTTTCTATCATTTTCTTTATAGACTAGTATAACCTTTTTACCACTATTTGTAAAAATATGAAGAGTATTGCCTTTTGCCTTAATGCGTAAGTCACCTTCACTATCAGTGGCTACTGTTACATCTTCATTTATCTCAATTTTTTTGACCTCAAAAGTAGTTTTACAATTTGTTCCAAAGTCGTCACCTGTAGAAACTTCACAACTCTTAGATCGATCAACTGTATAAAAAGTTTTTCCTGCCAGTAGTGAAACTAAATCAACTTTAACAGGATGGTCATATCTCGCCTCTTCTGCCTCTTTTTTTAGTTTTGATATCTCTTTTAGTTTTAAAACTCTTTTATAGATCTTTTGTAGTTCTATATCTTTGCTATCCTTTAGTTTTTTAGCTTTTTCTAATAACAAGCCCGCTTTACCATTATCTTTATAAAGATCTTTTAATTTTTTAATAAGTTCAGGCGTCGGCTCAATTCCAAGTTCTCTAAGATCATGCTCGATATATTTTCTTAACCAATCAAAACTATTTTTAAATCTATCATCTTCTTTTAAAAATATAACACCGGAGATATAGTCTGATTGATTGTCTTCTACACCCTTTCTAATTTTTTCAAATGTATCCTCTGTGATTGCAGCAACTTTTTCTAACTGATCTTCTGATAAGTCAAAATTATCAAATGCTGTATCAAGATTTTGCGTCACAGCATCGGTAATTGCCAACATCGCTTCGCTGTTTTGATCTTTGAACATGTTTTTAAATTTATCTCTTTTTGCTGCCTTATCGAATAATTTATCTAAACCTCTCTCTTGCCCCATATCTTCAAGACCTTGTGCAAGTGCTTCATAAATCTCTTCTATTTTCTCCTTTTTTTCACTATCTTGTATATTTGCTGCAAACATCAACGCTTCTATAGATTTTTGTATTTGCAGGGCTTTTCTGATAAGTTTGTCATCTTTTTTTACCTTTTGAAACTCAACTGGGTCAAGACTAACTTCATGTTCTTGTATATCTAAAGCATTGGCAACTTGCTCTCTTGCTGTTTTGATTTTCTCCTTAATCTCTTCTTTTGTTAATGTTTTACCTGCTAATACTCTCTCTAATTTTTTGGCAACTAGCGTAGTCATTGGTGAAACATTAAGCAATGCACTGCCATCATTTGGTGCATATAATTTACCCTTAAAATCTTTACCAGTATCTACATCAATACCACCAAATACTAAAAGCATAGCTTCGTCAAAATTTTCATTTGCTCTGTGTGTTTCACTGATAGCCAATGTAAATGAACCATCTTCAAGTGTTGTTGTGAGTGGCTCACTGCTAGCTTGACAATAACCATCGTTATTTAAATCTAAACAGACAACGGCATCTTTTAAATAACCGTCAACTGCTTTACCGCTTATCGAAGTTTGTACCGTAGTGTCACTATCTACACTGTCAGCAGATGTTCCACCACAGCCTGCTAAAACTGCACTAAGTACAACTGACACAGCTACACCTTTAAGTAGGGAATTTCTTTTCATGGGAGAGGCTCCTTTTGCCTGGAATTTATTTTGAATTGTTAAATTCATAAACTAAATCG
>CAYUSV010000142.1:0-4095 GCA_964447385.1 uncultured Campylobacterales bacterium
AACTATTACCTAGATCTCTTACATTACATAGGAGATCTAGGTAATCTTCTATGAATTTCCCAATTTATCTTGTGATATAATGTTTGATAATTTGAGATAAGTGTGAGGGAAGATGTGTTAAATATTCAAAAAATAATTTGTGATGATGATTATTTACAACTAAAAAAAGAGATCAAAAATGGTATAGATATCAATCAAATTGTTGAAAATGAAGATAATGAAAATGAAGAGTGTCTAATATTTTATGCTTTGCACAAAAAATGCTCTTTTGAAACGCTAAAGCTTATGGTTGAAAATGGTGTTGATCTTGAGTATATTGATAAAGAGGGTGTTGGGATTTTAGATGAGGCTATTGCCTTTGGAGATATAGAATTTATCAAATATCTTTTAATTGAAAAAAAGATAGATCCAAATCAAACAAAAAGAAAAAGTGGATTAACCCCAATAATCCAAGCCGCGTGTTATGGAAATATAAATCTTGTTAAACTTCTTATGAGTTATGGTGCTGATATAGATATAAAAGATGGTATGAATTTATCTGCACTTGATTATGCAAGAAAACTACAACAAAAAAAGATGTTTCAATTTTTAAAACAAATTAGTTCTGTTTAATATTGCATATGTTATCATCTTTGCGATTATAATAATACTGCAAAAAGGAAGACCTATGGAGGTAAATTATATTACCGAAGGGCTAAAGTTCATGCTTCTTGGCATGGGTACAGTTTTTCTGTTTTTACTGCTACTTATATATACACTTAAATTACAGGAGAAGATATTTAAAAAATATTTTCCACAAAAAGAGACAAAAATAACACCAAAAGTTCCAACTACAACTAAAGATGCAACAGATGATAGTCAGATTGTTGCTGCAATTACTGCTGCAATTACAGATTTTAAAAAAAACTAAGGTAGGAAATGGCAAAAAAATTAATTGATATAATGGATACTACTTTTAGAGATGGATTTCAATCTGTTTTTGGTGGTAGGGTCTTAATGGAGGACTTTTTCCCAGCAGTTGAAGCTGCAAAGCATGCGGGAATTAGTCACTTTGAGTTCGGTGGAGGGGCAAGGTTTCAATCACTATTTTTCTACTTAAATGAAAATGCATTTGATATGATGGATAGATTTAGAGAAGTTGTAGGACCTGAAGCAAATCTTCAAACATTGGCAAGAGGTGTTAATACAATTTTATTAGATACTGGAAGTAGTGATCTTATAGATCTTCACGCAAAAACGTTTAAAAAACATGGTACTACAACTATACGAAATTTTGATGCATTAAATGATGTAGAAAATTTAAAGTTTTCTGGAGAGTGCATAAAAAAACATGGTTTAAATCATGAAGTTGTAGTGACTATGATGGATCTGCCACCAGGATGTAGTGGTGCCCATGATGTTGCATTTTATGAGAAGACACTTAGAGACATTTTAGATTCTGGAATTGAGTATGATAGTGTTTGTTTTAAAGATGCTAGTGGAACTTCAAGCCCTCATAAAGTTTTTGAGACAATCTCAATGGCTAAAAAGTTGCTTCCAGAAAATGTACATGTACGGTTACATACTCACGAAACAGCTGGAGTTAGTGTCTCTTGTTATTTAGCAGCTCTTGATGCTGGAGTTGATGGGATTGATCTTGCTGCTAGTCCCGTTAGTGGAGGTACAAGTCAACCAGATATTTTAACGCTTCTTCACGCTACAAAAGGGACAAGATTTGATCTTGGTGGATTAGAGACTTCAAAAATTTTAGAGTATGAAGATGTACTAAAAGATTGTCTTAAAGATTATTTTATGCCACCTGAAGCGGTGCAAGTCTCTCCATTGATTCCGTTCTCTCCAATGCCTGGTGGTGCATTGACAGCAAACACTCAAATGATGAGGGATAATAAAATATTACATAAATTTCCAGAAGTTATAAAAGCGATGCAAGAAGTTGTTCAAAAGGGTGGATATGGAACTTCTGTTACTCCTGTTTCACAATTTTATTTTCAACAAGCTTTTAATAATGTCATGTTTGGTCCTTGGAAAAAGATAGCAGATGGATACGGTAAGATGGTTTTGGGATATTTTGGAAAAACTCCAACAAAACCTGATGAGCAGGTAGTAAAGTTAGCAAAAGAACAGTTAAAACTAGAGTCAACAAGTAGAAGTGCTAGAGAGATTGCTGATGATGATGAGAAAAAATCACTTAAATATTTTGAAAAAATGCTTGTGGAAAATGAGTTAGAAGTAAATGATGAAAATATTTTTATAGTAGCTGCTTGTGATGTAAAAGGTATTGCATTTTTAAAAGGTGAAGCAGTAGTAAATGTGAGAAAAAATGGTCTATCTTCAAGTGATAGTGTTAATAAAAGTAATATAACAGAAGGAAATAGTGAGATGGCAGGAAAATATACAGTAGTTGTAAATGGAACAACATACAATGTAGATGTAGTTGAAGGATATGATGGTGAAGTAACAGTAACAAATGCAGTACCTGTTGTAGCTGCAACGGCTGCTTCAGCACCAACAGTAGTAGATAATGGGGCAAAAGGAGGAGTTGAAGTGCATTCTCAAACACCTGGTAATGTGTGGAAAATTGTTGCAAATGTTGGTGATACTCTAAAAGAGGGAGATCCTATAATGATTTTGGAAGCTATGAAGATGGAGATAGATATTCCTGCACCAAAAGATGGAGTTTTAAAAAGTATTGAAGTTAACACAAACGATGTCGTAGCTGATGGTCAACTGCTTGCGACTATGGAGTAGGGGAGAAATTTATGATGAAAAAATTTCTTTTGTCACTAATTTTAGTCTTGACAATTTTGTTCCCAACACTCTCAAATGCATCTTCAGCACATACAGAGGTTGAGAATGAAGTTGTTCAAACTCACCCTTATGAGCCAAAGAGTGTATCTGAACTTTTTAGTAGTTTTTTTAAATCTACTGGTATAAGTGCTATTTTTAACCCAACCGAGGATGCAAAAACTGCGCATGGTGAGAAAATGACAATGTTTGAACAGAGTTTTGGTCGTATTATTATGTTGATGATATGTTTTTTGCTTCTGTATCTTGCAGTTTCTAAAAATTTTGAGCCACTTCTTCTTATACCTATGGGATTTGGTGGTATTTTGGCAAATATTCCAGTTGCCGATATTGCAGGTCCAAATGGAATGCTTGGAATTTTATATGATATGGGTATAACAAATCAGTTTTTCCCACTTCTTATCTTCATGGGTGTTGGTGCTATGATAGATTTTGGTCCACTTTTGGCAAATCCTAAAACTGCAATACTTGGCGCCGCTGCGCAATTTGGAATTTTTGGTTCACTCGTAGGAGCAGCAACTCTCTCTCAACTTGGAGTTTTTGACTTTACATTAGAGCAAGCTTCAGCGATAAGTATTATTGGTGGAGCTGATGGTCCGACCTCTATATTTATAGCTAGCAAATTAGCACCAGAACTTTTAGGGGCAATTGCAGTTGCTGCTTACTCTTATATGGCTCTTGTTCCTGTTATACAGCCTCCAATTATGAAAGCGCTTACAACTGAAGAGGAGCGAAAGATTAGGATGGTTACGACAAGAAAGGTTTCAAGAATGGAGAAGATGATATTTCCATTGACTGTCCTTATGTTAACCCTCCTTCTTCTTCCATCTGCCGCTCCATTGATAGGGGCGTTATGTTTTGGTAACTTTGCAAAAGAGACAGGAGTGATTGATAGATTGAGTGATACTATGCAAAATGCACTTATCAATGTAGTGACAATTTTTCTAGGTCTTGCTGTTGGTTCGAAGTTAGCTTCTGATCAATTTTTAGTAGCTGAAACTTTGGGAATAATGTTAATCGGTTTAGTAGCTTTTGCCGTAGGGACTGCAACTGGCGTTTTGATGGCAAAACTTATGAATAAATTTAGTAAAGATCCTATAAATCCTCTTATTGGAGCAGCTGGTGTTTCTGCTGTACCAATGTCAGCGAGGGTTGTTAGTAAAGTTGGACAAGAGGCTAATAAGTCAAATGTACTTCTTATGCATGCTATGGGTCCAAATGTAGCTGGTGTAATTGGTTCAGCAGTTGCTGCTGGTGTTTTGATATCTATATTTCAATAATATTTAATGT
>CAYUSV010000143.1:0-4058 GCA_964447385.1 uncultured Campylobacterales bacterium
TATAGCATAGCTTTTGTAATCCTCCTAAATTACTTAGTTGTTACGCCTTCTTGGCACACATAGACCCCTTTTATTCTTTCATAATAATTGGAAATTGTAGTGATATTTTTATGGTTGTTGTTGGAAGTTGTTATGAAAATATTTAGTTTTTTGGGTGCGAAAGTTGTGTAAGATTTTATAAAATATTTATTTTGTCGATATTTAATATTAGGAGTATTAAATGAAGCAAAGTATTTATGATTATAGTGATGGGAGTTGGAGTCAAGAGTTTGATAAATCTCTTGACGGTGAAAACTCACTTGTCTTAGTTTTTGGAGTTTCAGATAGAGAAGTTATTATGAAACCTTTACAAGAGATACAAGAGGCATTTCCTTCTTCTATATTTATGGGTTCATCTAGTGCGGGTGTTATCATAGAAGATGAGATAAGCGATGCGACGCTAAGTGTTATGGTGATTGCTTTTGAGAAAACAAAGATAGAGTTGGTTTGTACAGAAGTTAAAAATAGTGAAGACTCTTTTGCAGCTGGCGAAAAGTTAGCTTCTTCTTTTTCAAAAGATGGATTAAAATCACTTTTTGTATTAAGTGATGGTCTTAATGTCAATGGTACAAAACTATCAGAAGGTATGTCATCAATATTGGGAACACAAGTAATTATTACAGGGGGATTGGCTGGAGATGATGAAAGATTTGAACAAACATGGGTATTAGTTAATAAAAATCCCCAGGAGAGATTTGTAAGTACTCTAGGTTTTTATGGTAAAGATATAAATGTTACTTATGGTTCTGGTGGTGGATGGCAAGCCATTGGACCGGAGCGTACGATCACTAAATCAAAGGGAAATACTTTATATGATATCGATGGAAAACCTGCTTTACAAATATATAAAGAATACCTTGGTGATCGTGCTAAGTGGCTACCTGCTTCAGGATTACTCTTTCCCATCAAACTAATAAATGAAAATCTTGAAAGTAAAATACGCACGGTACTAGCTGTAGATGAAGAGACACAGGCAATTACATTTGCCGGTGAACTACCCCAAGGAAGCAAGATCTCACTTATGACTTCTAACTTTGTTAACTTGATAGAAGGTGCTGCAAATGCTGCAAAAGAATTAAACTTAGATGCATTTCAAAATGCTTCCCAAGTGGCTTGTATAGCCATTAGTTGTGTAGGTAGAAAGTTGGTAATGAAACAGCGTACTGAAGATGAACTTGAAGTAGTTAAAAAGATTTTAGGTAAACAAACAAAACAGATAGGCTTCTATTCTTATGGAGAAATATCGCCAATGGCCTCAGGGCAATGCGACTTACATAATCAAACTATGACATTGACAGTATTTTGGGAATCTTAATATGCACTCTCTGCTCGCTCGCCAGATAAAAAAGTCTAAAATAGACTCTTTTTCTGAAATTAATTCTGCAAAATTTGCAGAATTAATTTCATTGATATCTTCAATGTATAAAGATCATGATGAAGAGACACTAGCGATTCAACATACCATGCAACAACTTAATCTAGATATGACCCATGTTTATGAAAAATTAAAAGGTCGTATGTCTGCTGTGGCAGAAACTATGCCTGATATGATGGCACTTATCAATGGCAACAGCGAATGTATCGAACTATTTTCAATAGGTGAACAAAAAATATTCTCTAAAGAGGAGTTTGATGATTCATTATCTAATATACATAACCTTTTTAAAATAAAATATGGTATAGATGTATTAAAAGTTTTGGTAGAAGAAGCAGTTCAAACCAAAAAACTACAAATGTTAGAAATCGCCATAGATAACTATATCATTGATATAAATATCATGACAACAGGATTGATAGAAAATGATCAAACAACACTTATCTTATCTTTAAGAGATGTTACCGAACAGAGAATTTCTTATAAAAAACTGGAATTTTTAGCAATACATGATAGTTTAACAGGTTTATATAATAGAAGGTTTTTTCAAACAAAATTACAAGAGTTAATGCAAAATAAAATTACTAATACAAAGATTGCAATACTCTACCTTGATTTAAATAAATTTAAAGAAATCAACGATATTATGGGACATGATATAGGAGATGAAATACTTAAAGAGAGTTCAAAAAGGCTATTAAAAGTCAAAAGAAATTTAGATTTTCTCTTTCGTATGGGTGGAGATGAATTTGTTTATATTTGCCTTGGCATTAAAAATAAAAAAGAGATAAAAATTTTAAGTGAAGTGATTGAACAAGAGTTTAATAGACCTTTTATTATAGATGGTAAAAATTATAGTATGAAAACAAGCATAGGTGTTAGTTTTTACCCTGATGACACCAAAGATTTGTCACAACTTGTTAATTATGCCGATGAAGCGATGTTTTATGCCAAAAAAGAGGCAAATGTTAACTGTTATTTTTTTCAAAAAAAGATTGCTGATAAAATAGAAAAACGCCGAACTATTGAACATAAAATAAGAAGTGCCTTAGAAAATGATGCATTTTATCTTGTTTTTCAACCACAGGTAGAGCTTGATACTCAAAAAATAATTGGAGTAGAGACATTAATTCGTTGGGTAGACAAAGAATTGGGCTTTATCCCTCCTGATAAATTTATCAAAATTGCAGAGCAAAGTTCTTTAATATTTCAGATAGATGAATGGGTTGTAAAAAATAGTTGTAAAATTATTTTAAAGTGGCAAAAACAAAATCTACCCCCTTTTAAAGTTGCTATTAATCTATCAAGAAGAGAGCTCGGATATCGTAAAAATATTGAAAATATTATCTCTATTATCAAAGATAGTGGTATTAATTCTCAAAGATTTGAGTTTGAAATTACTGAGAGTGCATTGTTTGAAAATGAGCAAAAATCTATCCAAAATTTAAAGTTATTAAAAGACTTTGGATGCAGTATATCCATTGATGATTTTGGTACAGGGTATTCTTCTCTTGCAAATTTAAGAAATTTTGCATTTGATAAAATTAAAATAGATAAAAGTTTTATTGATGGTATTTTGCTAGATAAGTACAATTTAGCAATCATCAAATCTACTATCAATCTTGCTAAAAATTTAGATATTCCCATCATTGCTGAAGGCGTAGAAGATAAACGACAATATACACTTTTAAAAGAGTTAGCTTGCGACCAAATTCAAGGGTATTATTTTTATAAACCTTTGGCAGAAGAAGTTATCACTTCTATACCAGTAGATAAGTTTAAATTGACTACATTTATCTCACACTTATCTAAGATAAAGAACAATAAACCTCACTCTCCAATGCATAAAACCAAATCAATAACCCAATGTCATCTCCTTAAATGAACACTCTTTTCATAAAACTTGAGGAATAATAGCAACAACACTATCTCTTTTTTTTCTCTCTCAATGCTCTCTATAAAAAGTAAAAAGTGACTTAAAACAAAAGCTAAAATAGTCATTGTAAATAGATGTGGCACTATGATCTCTAGTACTCCTTTTTGTAAGTTGAAAGCACCCGTCTCAATCCCCCTTAATAAGAGCATAAAGGCTATATTCGCGTTAATGGTGGGTAGATTTTTAGCAATAAAAAAGTATTAAAAAGGTATAGTTTTCAATACCCAAGGTTAATAAAACTTTATTTTTAAATACGGTTTTGTATGGATATAGGCTAAAAAAATAGGAAATTTTAGCCACCCACCATTAATGCAAATATAGCCAACTTCTCTCATGGGTAACACTTAGGGTAATACTTTTTATATGAGTTACGGTTAATAGAGTAAAAGTCTCTTATGACACAAATAAGAAATAGATTTTAATATCTCTTATTTGTATTTACTAGCAAATCTGTCTTATCAAGCTCATCTAAAAGACTTTTGATATTTCTAAGTGAATAGAGTATCAAATCTTCACCTTTCTCTTTTTTTAGCTCATTTGAAAATTTATTTTTAGAAAATATAACAAAAGTATCTATATCAAGTTCTGCCTTTTTACAATTTTCTTTTAGCTTTGCTAGGTCATTTTTACCAGCTTTTGTTTTGCTATATTTACATAAACCTGCAACCATTTTTCCAGATTTTCTCTTTGCTAAGATATCTATCTCAA
>CAYUSV010000144.1:0-3910 GCA_964447385.1 uncultured Campylobacterales bacterium
TCGCACTGTTTGATAATCGCTGTTATGATGAAGTTTGGTCTGGGATGGTTATAATTATCAAATTATTACAGTTCATAATTAAGATTTAAGTCTACTTTTACTATAATCTTTGCTTATTTGTAAAAGGTTTATGTTGATTAAAGCAAAAAAGAGATTTGGTCAAAACTTTTTAAAAGATGAGTCTGTACTACAAAAAATCGTCCAAGCGATGCCCAATGATGATCGAATGATTGTTGAAATTGGACCTGGCTTAGGTGATTTAACAAAAAGGCTGTTACAAAAGTGTGAGAAGGTAACAGCTTTTGAAATCGACTTAGAGTTATGCGGTTATCTGCAAGAACTGTTTTTGGAAGAGATTAGACAAAAGCGATTAGAGTTGATTTGTAATGATGTACTCAAAAAATGGGGCGAGATGCTTTATAATGATGAGTATCATATAGTTGCAAACCTTCCCTACTATATAGCTACTAATCTTATCCTAAAGGCACTTGATGATAAAGAGTGCCAGAGTATCACAGTCATGGTGCAAAAAGAGGTTGCACAAAAATTTAGCTCCCGTGTGGGAGAGAAAAGTTTTTCGGCACTATCTATCTTAGCAGAGAGTATTTGTAAAACTGAAATTCTTTTTGATGTGGGGGCAGAGTGTTTTGACCCGCCACCAAAAGTGACTTCATCAGTTTTAAAGTTGACAAAATTTTCAAACTATCTTGGTCATAAAAATCAAGAAGCTCTTTTTGAAGATAAAGAAGAGCTTGAAAAATTTAAAAGTTTTCTAAAAGTAGCTTTTGCTGCACCTAGAAAAATTTTAAAGAAAAATCTTGGACAAATTATCCAAAAAGATGATCTGATCAAATATTTTGAAGATTTAGAGATACCGACAAATTTTAGACCGCATCAACTATCAAGTGAGAAATATCATCTATTGTTTAAAAAATTAAAATAATAGGAAAAAATCTATGGAAAAACAAAACAAAGAAGTTTCACAAACTCCGCAAAAACAGACAAATCAAGCACCAGAAGGTCAAAAACAAAACTCAAATCCAAACCAAAAAGGTGGGGGAGCAAACAAACCAAAAAAAAGACGAGGTCCTCCAAAATTTTCAGCAAAATTAGGAAATCAACAGTGGGAACTTGATATAAAAGAAGCAATCACAGCAAATAAGCTTGTTCACTCAAGATCACTTCAATCATACAATAAAATCAACACAAATACAGATGCAAAGATAAAAATAACCCCACTCGGTGGACTTGGCGAAATCGGCGGTAACTTTATGATTATGGAGACAAACACCTCTGCAATCATCATAGACATCGGGATGAGTTTTCCTTCAGAGGATATGCATGGTGTTGATATCTTGATTCCTGATTTTACTTATATCAGAAAAATTCAAGATAAAATTGATGGTATTGTTATAACTCACGGACATGAGGATCATATCGGAGCAATTGCATATTTTTTCAAAAAATTTCAATTTCCAATTTATGCGACTCCTCTGCCTTTAGGAATGTTATCAAACAAATTTGACGAGCATGGATTAAAAAAAGAGAAGAGATACTTTAGGCCAGTTGAAAAGAGAAAAATTTATAAAATCGGTGAATTTGAAGTAGAGTGGATGCATGTTACTCACTCTATCATAGATGCATCATCTTTGGCAATTACAACAGAGGCGGGAACTATCATACATACTGGTGATTTTAAGATAGATCACACTCCGATTGATGGTTATCCAACCGATATACACCGTTTTGCACATTATGGAGAACAAGGCGTTTTATGTCTTTTGAGTGATAGTACTAACTCATACAGGGAGGGAATTACAAAGAGTGAAAGTTCAGTAGGACCTACATTTGACGGAATTTTCAAAAATGCAAAAGGTAGAGTCATAATGTCAACCTTTTCATCAAACATACACAGAGTTTATCAAGCAATTGAACATGGTGTAAAACATAACAGAAAAGTGTGTGTTATAGGAAGATCGATGGAGCGAAACCTTGATATAGCCATGGAGCTTGGGTATGTCAAGCTTGATCGTCGTATATTTATAGATCCTCATGAGGTAGATAAATACAACGACAAAGAGGTACTCATAGTCACCACAGGTAGCCAAGGAGAGACTATGAGCGCACTCTTTCGTATGGCGATTGATGAGCATAGACATATCAAGATCAAACCAAGCGATCAAATAATTATCTCAGCAAAAGCAATCCCCGGAAATGAAGCGAGTGTTTCAAGAGTGTTAAATTATCTCATAAAAGCTGGAGCGAAAGTAGCATATCAAGACTTTACTGAGATTCATGTCAGTGGTCATGCTGCAATCGAAGAGCAAAAATTGATGATTCGTCTTTGTAAACCTAAGTTTTTCTTGCCAGTACATGGTGAGTACAACCATATACACAAACATAAACAGACAGCAGTTGCGTGTGGTGTAAACTCTAAAAATATTCTTTTGATGAGCGATGGCGATCAAGTAGAAATATGTCCAAAATATCTAAAAAAAGTAGGCACAGTAAAAACTGGTAAAACTTTTATAGACAATCAAATGAACAAGCAGATAGATGATGACATCATAAACGATAGACAAAACCTAGCAGAAGCTGGAGTTGTTATGATAATCGCACAAATAGATAAACAGAGTAAAAAACTAATCTCAAAACCGATTGTTAAAACTTACGGAATTGTGCCAGATCGAAGAGATAAAGCATTTTCAAAAGAGATGGAAGATATATTGGATCAATTTCTTATAAATGCAAAACCACAAATGTTTGAAGATCAAAAAGGCATAGAAAACGGCATAAGACAAGTTGTTAGAAAACATATATTTAGACAAAAGAAGAAATACCCTACAATTGTACCGACAATATTTTTGATGTAAAAAGGTGCAAATTGTGAACTATTCTAAAATAGCTAGAGATGTTCTACTAACCGAATCAAAAGAGCTTGAAAATGCAGCTCTGAAAATAGAAGATGAGATTGATAGTGCTGTCTCTCTCATCTCAAAACTAAAAGGTAAGTTAATTATCACAGGAGTTGGCAAGAGTGGGCTTGTGGGTTCAAAAATGGCAGCTACTTTTGCAAGTACAGGAACAAGTAGTTTTTTTCTACATCCCACAGAGGCTATGCATGGTGACCTTGGCATGATTGGCAAAGATGATGGACTTTTAGCTATCAGTTATAGTGGTGAGAGTGAAGAGCTTACTAAAATACTGCCACATATCAAAAGATTTAACATACCTCTTATCGCTATGGCTAGAGATATAAACTCTACTCTAGGTTGTTATGCTGATGTTTTCTTGCCGATAAATGTTGAAAAAGAGGCTTGTCCTCTGGGGATCGCTCCTACTTCATCTACAACTTTAACTATGGCTCTTGGTGATGCTTTGGCAGTTTGTATGATGGAGTATCGAGGATTTAAAAAAGAGGATTTTGCCTCTTTTCATCCAGGTGGAAGCCTTGGCAAAATGCTCTTTACCAAGATAAAAGATATCATGAGAGTTAGAGATCTACCCATAGTAGAGCCAAAAACACTCTTAAAAGATGCGATAGTTACCATGAGCGAAGGAAGACTTGGAAATGTTTTGATTGCTCAAAATGGTGTATTAGAAGCAGTTTTGAGCGATGGTGATCTTAGACGAGCTTTGATGAGAGATGATTTTTCTATGGAAGCTGACTCTATAACCTATGCAAGCTCTAATCCAAAATATATAACAGATGAAAATATGTTGGCAAGTGATGCACTAAAGCTAATTGAGGAGTATAAACTCCAACATCTTGTCGTCACAGATGAAAATAGAAAAATAAAAGGGGTCTTGCATATTCATGACCTTGTAGAAGCAGGTATAAAATGAACGCCTAAATTTAAATCTGAAGTACAATTTTTGATATAAAAATTATACCTCAACTTAAATTATC
>CAYUSV010000145.1:0-3873 GCA_964447385.1 uncultured Campylobacterales bacterium
TATGATAAGCATAACGAATAGCAGACTTTTTACCAACTGTTGGAAGCTTTGACAATGCATCTACCAAATTGTTGAACTTCTCTAAACCTCTTTTTTTCATATACTCATTCCAACCTTAAATTCCCTCTTTTGACAAGTGAGAAGTCGTTGTAGATTAGATAAAATAGTTGTAGGACTGCTTGTTGCAATTCAAAGCTATTTTATCTAATATACGGCGACTTATCACTTGCCCTTTGGGTGGACTTTAAAGCTGTTATCTTTAAAGATAACAGCTTTAAATTCCATCAAAAGAGGGAATTTAAGGTTGGGATGAGTATATCTTTAGTGTAACCAATTTTTACTTTAGACTAAGCAAGTAAAGTTATAATGTAAGCTTATACAATAGGAGTTCTCATGATTAGAGATATCGTCATATACCCCGACAAACGAATAAACATCATTTCACCAGATTTAAGACTATTTGACGATGATCTTAGATCAGTGATACAAGACCTTAAAGATACGATGAACGCCCACAATACAAATGCAATGGCAGCAATTCAGATAGCCATACCAATGTCACTAATTGTAATAAAAGAGCAAGATGGAACTTATCAAGAAATTATCAATCCAAGGATTATCAGCAAAAGTGGTTTAATCGACTCAAAAGAGAAAACACTCTATTTTCCAGATGCTATACAAAGTGTAAAACGGTATGAAAAAATTAAATTAATTTATCAAAATAGAGAAGGAAAACAAAAATCATTAGACGCACATGGAGATAAAGCAATAACACTTCAGAGAAAAATCGACTATGTTTATGGTGCAACTCTAGCTAATAGGCTTGATGAAACAAAACGAAAAAGCTTTGAAAAAGTACTCTCAAAAGATGGTAGACAAGGCTCCTTTGAGAGTTGCCCAACTATCTCTAAACGAGACTATTTTATAAGTTTTATACAAAAAATTCTTTTTCTTACAGCTTTTTTAAATATTATCAGTTTTTTTGTATCTCCTGCAACGCTTAACTCATTTTATACATTTGCAAAATATGGTTTTTTTGTTACTCTATTGCTATTAATTGGCTACTTTTTTGTAGCATATTATGAGTCAAAAAAACAAAACTCCTGTACAAGTTGTCAAATTGGAAATATTGTAGGAACTACAATCAAATACGCAATTGCCTCAACTCTTCTTTTTGCTCTTAGCTCATATCTTCTTAGAGCCTAAAATCTTTAGGCTCTAAAGAGTCAAAACTATACCCTAAAAGCGAAATCTTTCCAGCGTGAAGTAAAACTCTCTTATGAGCACTTCCACCATATAATTTATCACCAATTATCGGATATCCTTGGCTTTTTAAATGTACTCGTATTTGATGTGTCCGACCGGTTTTTATACTCACTTTTACTTTAGACGACCTACCCTCAATTATCATAGGACTAACTTCACTCAAAGCATCTCTGCCATCTTTAGAAATTTTAGAGTAAGCTCCACTCTTTTTTTTGATTGTCAATATAGGAGTATCAATAACAATAGTCTCTACAACAATCCCGCTAACCCACGCTATATACTCTTTTTGCACCTCCATGCGTTTAAAAGCTTCAATTGCCTGTTGTCTAAACTCCTCGTCTTTGACAAGAAGCAATACACCGCTTGTCTCTTTATCTAAACGATGAAGCAATTTTTCACCTCTTTTTTTTGCAATTTGCTCGCTTGTAACAAATGCAGGTTTATCAATTGCTACAATTTTATCATCTTCAAAAATTACTTTAACTTTTGTAATCTCTTCAACTCGAAACTTAGTTTTTACACTCATCTCGGCTCTTGCCATAACTATTTTCTTACCACCGCTATAAACAACACCTCGATCGATAAGGTCTTTAGCAGAACGATTAGTAATACTTTCGGCAATTGCCAATAGCTTATATGCTTTTTCTGTCATTTTTTACTCCTAAATTATATCACTGATAATTCATCTATAATAAGTTCAATATCACCACTTTTTATGATCTTAGTGTTATCCAAATCTATTAGTACGCTGCTGATCTCACAGGGTTTCAAAATTTTTATACCCTCTATCAAACTAAAAAGAGCTTGTTGATTAAATATATACTCACCACTTATAATCTTACATTCAAAATAAGCCGCCTCTAGCGGATTATGCCCACCAATTCCATCTATAAACGATCCACCAAGTATCACAATATCACTAATAGCATAAATATTAACAAGTTCTCCCAAACTATCAATCAAAACAATATCACTATCGAAATTTTCATCTAAACTAAAACGGTGATAACTTAAATTTCTTCTCTTAGCATACTTTTGCAAATACCTATCTACCTCATCAAAGCGTTCAGGATGGCGAGGGGCTACCATAATTTTTCTATCTTGTATCTCTAAAGATTCAAGTATAAGTTCCTCTTCACCTCTATGAGTACTTGCTAATGTAATTAAATTTTTAGATGGTTTTATATATCTTTTTGTTATTTCAATTTGAGCAATCGCTTTGATATTGCCATTTACTGTTATATTTTTTGCACCAAGCTCTTGTAGGCGTTTTTTGTCTTTTTGACTCTGTGCAAAAACCATATCAATATTTGTAAAAATTCTCTTATAAAACCATCCAAATCTTAGATAATTTTTATAAGATCTATCAGATATTCTAGCATTTATGAGGTATGTTTTTATCCTTTTTTTATGAGCTACCCAAAAAAGCATATACCACAGTTCCGCCTCACTGACAACTAAGGCTTTTTGTTTTGTTATCCAAAAAGGGAGAAATATCTCATATGGAAGATATCTACGATATTTTGTTAAGTTTCCAACCTCTTTAAAACCTGTCTGGGTAACAGTAGATATATTGATAACTCCGCTAAGTCTTGAAATTAACGGTTTTAAAGATTTTGCTTCACCAAATGAAGCCACATGAAACCAAATCCCCTCCTCTTTAAAAGGAGGGTTTTTAAAAAGTATAAATCGCATAGGAATTGAGTATCGGTATTTTTGTTTAAATGCAAGAAAAAACAAAAATGGTATCGCCAAGATATAGATTATCAAAGCAATACAAAAGTAAAAAAAGCTAAATATATTCAAACTAGCTCTGTGCTACCTCTTCTTCTTGTTCTTGTGGCTCTAGGTAAAGAATACGACCACAATGTGGACATGTTGTTATCTCTTCACCTTTTATAACACTTGAATAGATGTGATCATTAATACGCATGTAGCACCCATAACATGCCTGTTTTCTAACAGGAACTACAGTAGTATTTCCAGCCCATCTTCTAATTTTTTCATAAAAAACGATGATATTTTGACTCATATCAGACATTAGTGTCTGTTTTTGTGTAAAAATTTTCATTCTCTGCTTTTCAAGCTCATCTAACTGTTGATCCGTCTGCTCTTTAAGGGATACTATTTCATCTTGCATCTGCACTATTTCTTCTTCATACATTTCTATCTCAGATGTTTTTTGCTCTCGTATTTTATCAAACCGCTCAATCTCTTCATTTGCAAAATCAACTTGTTCTTTTGCAATTTCCTCTTCAAGTTGAAGTGCTTTAATCTCTTTTTCACTCTTTACTGAAGAACCTTTAGTAGCTAAAGATTTTAATTTATCTGAGAGCTCTTTTAGATGAAGTTCGTTTTTTCTCTTTTTAAGCTCATTATCTTGTAAATCTTCTCTGTATTTCTCTATTTTGCTTTTAAGATTTTGTTCAACATCTAATTTTGCATCCAATTCCGCTCTAATCTGTTCGATTTGCGGTTCAAATGAATCAATCTTTTTATCAATCTCTACTAAATCTACAAGCTGTTTTAAATATGTGTTCATGTTAAGTACCTAAATGGATTTTTGGAATTCGCGATTATAGCAGATAAACCATAATTTTGCAACTC
>CAYUSV010000146.1:0-3852 GCA_964447385.1 uncultured Campylobacterales bacterium
ATCTAATGCAAGATTTAGGTTTTGTTTTTCCAAATGATCTTCACATCCATTGGAATTTAATGGTTGTTGTCTATCCGTATATATTGGGTATGGTAGCTGGTGCTTTTTTCATCTCATCACTATCAAGAGTTTTTGGTGCCATTTCATTGGTGTCAATTTCAAAATTTTCACTAATTTTTGCTCTGGCTTGGCTTCCTTTTGTGACAATTCCACTAATAAACCATTTAGGACATCCTGAGCGTGCGTTAAACATGGTACTGACACCAAATCTTCAGAGTCCATCATTGATGGCAGGTTTTGGTATATTATTCTCTTTATATGCTGTTTTTCTTATATTAGAGGTTTTGTTTGTATATAGATATGAATTTATAGCTCTTAGAAACCATGCAACAGGTTTTAAAAAGAAGCTTTATAATGCACTTTTATTGGGTACAGATGAAAGATCAGCCAAAAATCGTAAACGAGATATACGAATCTCTATGTTACTTAGTTCTATTGGTATTCCACTAGCGGCTATTTTAAATGGTTATGAGGGTTTTGTACTTGGGACTATTGATGCGTTTTTGCTTTGGAATACACCTCTTATGCCTATAATATTTTTCTTTTCAGCACTTGTATCTGGAGTTGCCGGAGTTATATTTTTCTATATATTGGCAAAAGTTCTAACTGGAAAAATTGCTGATATTGAGACAGAGACATTACGAACTTTGACTAAGATATTGTGGGCGTTGTTTGCGTTTACATTTACAGTACAAATGTTAGAGATTGCATCATTGGCATATGCAAGCACTCAAAAGTGGGATTTGATCAAATCACTTTTAGATGGACCACTTAATTTTTCATATTGGACTATGCAAGTGTTGATTTTGAGTGTTGTCCCGTCAATTATACTGGCTATTTTATCACTTAGATTTATAGGTAGAAGAGTAATTTTATTTTTCTTACCTATTGCGTCACTTATGCTTTTGGCAGAAGTGTTTTTTATGCGATGGAACACAGTTATAGGTGGACAGATGTTAGCAAAGAGCGAGAGAGGATTTTCCACTTATCACCCTTTGATGTTTGAAAAAGAGGGGATATTGGTGAGTATTATTTTATTGGTTGCTCCAATTATCTTTTTTTGGATACTTAGTAAAATCTTTCCGCTATGGGATACAGATAGAATTAAGCGACACATTACGCACTACAAAAGATAAAAATTACTAAAAGGAGAAAATATGAAATTTCGTAATATACTTGCGATTATGGTTTTGCTTTGCTTTACAAGTCAAGCATTTGCAACAACAAAAGCATCGTCAAAGGTGCGTCAAGAGGCTATCAAGGATAAAAATGACAAGTGTGTAACTTGTCATATGAAGGAGTCAAGATCACTATCTAAACAGTGGGAGCATTCAGCTCATGAAGCTGCTGATGTAGGATGTTACACTTGCCATGCTACAAAAAAAGATAATGAGTTTGGTTATATGCATGAGGGGCAGTTTATATCTACTATACTCTCTCCAAATGATTGTAAATGGTGTCATGAAAAAGAGACAAAAGAGATGACAAACTCTCACCATGCAACTGCTGGTCAAATTATGGCTTCACTTGATAACATGTTAGCAGAGACTATAGCCTCAATGCCTGGGACTATTGCAGATGCCGTTAGTGGTTGTTGGCAGTGTCATGGTTCTATTGTAAAGCTTGAAAAAGATAAGCATGGCAAAAAAATCTTCAATGCCGAAGGTGCTCCAAAGCTTGATTATAAAACTTGGCCAAACTCTGGGATAGGTCGTCTTAATCCTGATGGAAGTCGTGGTAGTTGTAATGCTTGTCATTCAAAACATAGTTTTGATTCTAGTCGTGCTCGTCAACCTGAAAACTGTGGTAAGTGTCACATGGGACCAGATCATCCTCAAAAAGAGATTTATGAAGAGTCAAAACATGGTATTGCTTATTATTCTGCGCCAAAAGGTAAAGGTGAGAGAGGTATGAATATCTATAAACAAGGTAAATGGGTACTTGGTAAAGATTACTTTGAAGCCCCAACTTGTTCAACTTGTCATATGGGAGCTTATAGAAAATCAAACGGTAGTATTGTTAAAGGAACTCACAATGTTGGAGATAGAATCTCTTGGACACTTCGCCCACCTGTATCTAAAAAACTTAACCGTGTAACTTTTGAAGATGGAACAGTTCAAGATATACCAGGCGAAAAACCACCAAAAGTTGGTTCTACTCAACAGTTTGTTGATTATGTAGTAAAAGATGGTAAACTTGTAAAAATTAAAGCCAAAAAGGTAGTTAAAGAAGTTCTCTCTTGGAAAAATAGAAGAGGAAATATGATGGAAGTTTGTAAGACTTGTCACTCTACACCAAAAGTAGAAAACTTTTATAAGCAGTATGATGACTTAGTATATACTTACAATAATAAGTTTGCAAAACCTGGTTTATCACTTGTAAAAGAGATGAAAAAAGATAAAATTTGGAAAAATTCAGGTTTCCAAACAGAGCAAGAAGATATAGGTTATATCTGGTTTGAAATTTGGCATCATGAAGGTAGACGGGCAAGAATGGGTGCTGCTATGCAAGGACCAGATTATACTCACTGGCATGGTATGTATGAAGTTTCAAGACACTTTTACAATAAATTTATACCAAAAGTGCAAAAATTAGCTGGCAAGGCAGGACATGGCGAAAAGTACAAAAAGCTTATAAAAGCCATCATGGATAGACCTGAACATAAATGGAATGAGACCGGTGGTAATCCAGAACTTCTAAAAAAGATAGAAGCTGAAAATAAAGAACGATACGGTCAAACACACTAATAATTAAAAAAGAGGCGCAAATAGTGCCTCTTTTACACAAGGGAATATATGAAACTTTTTTTAATACTATTTTTTTTAACACTACAGCTTTTTGCTACACAAACACTATTTGACAAAATTGAAAAATTAAATATTGGTGTTGGTGAGTACAAATTGGGCAAGATGATAAGTGAAAATCAAAAAACTAGTGCTAAAAAAAGTCCGCTAGAGACTAATAGTATCAAAACTTATAAGTTTCAAGATGGAGATTTATTTGTCACAGTTGACAAAAAGAGTAATCGGGTAATTGTACTTTATAAAATATTTGAAGATCAAAACTCTACCCAATTAAAAAGAGTTTTAGGTGGTACTATAGGGGCATATGGAGAACCTACAACGCTAACTCATGGTAACATTGTGTATTGGATTTACAAAGAAGATGGTTTGCTTATCACAAATGATGATTATATGATTTGGAAAGATTTACAACTAAACGATAAAGCCAAAAATTCAAAATTAAATAAACTCTACACCATAAAGCTAAGTAGTACAAAAATGTTTGAGAGTAAAGATAAGTTTGATGATGCAAAAGCTTATCTCATCATAAGCTCGGAGAAGTTGCTTAAAGAGATAATCAAAGATTAATCATGTCAAAAAAACATGATATACGCATAAGTGCTTTTGGGCTTGCCAAAGGCGATAAGCTTATAAGTGAAGATAGTTATAGTGTTAGGACTTTTGGTGATATAACCATAGGCATAATAGCTGACGGTGTTGGCGGTAGCGGAGAGGGTGAAAAAGCATCGCGAAGAGTTGTTGACTATATGAGTAACAACTTCAAAAATCGTCCAAAAGCATGGGATATACCAAAGTCTCTTAAACTTTTTATAACAAATATCAACAATATCCTCTATCAAGATTCACAAGAACAACACGGTAGCGCAAAACTTCTTACTACTTTAGCGATAATTGTCATACACAACAATCGTCTTTATGGCGCAAATGTTGGAGATTCAAGAATATATCTAAAGAGGGATGACTCACTAAAACAACTTAGTTTTGATCA
>CAYUSV010000147.1:0-3767 GCA_964447385.1 uncultured Campylobacterales bacterium
TCACCCCTCTATGACTTACTGTTATGATGAAGTTTGATCTGGGATGGTTATATGTCTTTACATCATATGCGTTTTGGTATGAAAGAGCAGGTGTACTATTGACAACGATATTACCTCTTACAATCACATGATACACCTCTGCCATCGTAGTTCCGTAGTCAACTATACTCAAAAAAAAATTAATCAAAAATTGCAAATTTGTCCAATATAAAAAAACTTAAAAATCATTATCCATCACTTAGATATCGTATAATTCCGTAGGCTGTGGTGGGGACACCACAGCCTACGAGACTTTAACCAATATTTATTACACGAGGATAACAAACCCATTACAATTTGGCTACAAACATAGTTACTATTTTGCAATCAATTTATCTTATAGTTTCGTATAAAAACAAGGAGAAAACAGATGAGTATAATTCAACTATTTTTATTGGTTATATATGAGTAACTAGTGCCTGTTTTTTTGAGAGTTCTGATATGTACTTACTCTTTAGAACACATGAGAATAACCCGATAATACTACTTTTTTCATTCTTGCCATAGTAAAATTGTATCTTTTTTAGTTTTGTTTTTAATGAGTATTATATTTACAAAATTAAACTCACCACTATTTCATTCTTGTTATAAAAAAACCACCAAAAAGTATAGGAATTATTCCAAACATCTGCCTAAGTGATGGAATTTCAGTAAGTATAAAATAGGCAAATATAAGAGTAAATATAGGTATAAATGAGATTAAAGCACTAAGTTTTGTAATGGAAATTAGATTTAGAGCTTCTATCCACATTATTTTTGAGATGGTTAGGATTAAGATGCCGTTTAAAAGTATAAGCCACCATATCGGTTCTAGTTTGTCTAGTGTTGGTAAACCTTCAAAATATATCATCAAAGTTAGCAAAAAAGGAAATGCAACGATATTTCTAAAGGCTAAAATTGTTTTGCTACTTACATAGGTTCTTGCTCGTTTTTGATAGACATTTGCAATAGGTGCGATAATAGCGGAGAGAAATATCAAAAAATCACCCCAATTTAGTGAGAAGTCTTTTGGAAACAAAACAATAATAGCACCAACTCCCATCAAAAATACTCCAAAAGTTTGTAAAACCCCCATCTTCTCATCTCCAAAAACATTAAAGTATAGATAAGAAAAAAATAGTTGAAGAGTGATGATGACAGACATATTTCCAGCTGTTGTATATTGTAATCCTATGACAACTAAGAGAAAAAGAAGAGTAATATAAAAAGTTGTTAAAAAAAGGTCTTTATAAGCCTCTTTTACTTTAAACTCTCCCCCCAGCCTTTTTTTATAGTGATAATCACTACAAAAGCGATAGTAGCAACCACAATAGACAAAGTATAAGCAGAAAGAGCACCAATAGCTTGCAAAATAATAAGGGTAAATATCGGGAAAAAACTCTCTAAAATTGAGAGTAAAACTGCATACATCTCTCCTTTTTTCGTATTTGTCATTTATAAACTTTGTTTAAATTGATACATCAAAATCGCAGATGCAACAGAAACATTAAAACTTTTTATGCCTTGCATCATTTCGATTTGCACACACTCATCACAAAAATCTATAACCTCTTTACTAAGTCCATTATCTTCATGCCCCATTAAAATCACCCATTTTTTAGGAACTTTTATATCTTTTAGAGGTGTTGAAAAAGGTGTTAGTTCAGATGCAAATACCTTATATCCATTTTTTTTAAGATTTTCTAATGTTAAAAATATATCATCATAGATATGAATTTTTAGTAGACTTGCATGTCCCATTGAAACTCTTAAAGCTCTTCTTCCATATGGATGAGGAGAATGTTTTGGTAATACATAAGAATTTACTCCAAGAACTGCTGCACTTCTTGCAATTGATCCAATATTTTCAGCCGATGTACCACCTTCTAGCATGATGATATGATCTCCTAGATCTTCTAATTTCTTTGGTTTGGGACGAATACCACACATCATAACATTGTGGTGTATCTTGTGCCCTACTATGCTTTGCATAAGCTGTTTATCTGCTACAAAAAGGTCTGGGATATTTTTTTTTGAAATTAACTCATATGAGTCTTCAAAATACTCTTTTGTTGCTAAAATACTTTTAATTTTAAGATCTGTTTTTAAAAGCATATTTACCACTTTTGGACTATCTGCTATAAAATTGTTCTCTTTTGTAAAAGCATTATCCCTAAGCTGGCGGTATATAGCTAACTTAGGAGTGTTTAAATCTTCTACTTTTTGGATATTTATATCTTATCCTATAACTTCATTTAGAATTTCATCTAAATGAATCTGGTTAATCAAACCTTCAAAATCTTTTAACATTCTACTCTCTTTATGATAATCGTTCTTGCCATGACAAGATTGTATCTTTTTTAGCTTTGTTTTTAATGGGTTTTATCTCCTTAAAATCAAACTTATAACGACTTGGGAAGGGGGATGGTGTATAATGCACCACTTAGCTCTAACTCTACTTGAAAAAAAATGTAGGTAATTAGACCTAAACAATTTTTATTTTTTGACGATCATGTTGTAAAAAATTGTAGGTATACATGTGATGAAAGTCAAAGATCAAGAATTAGCACAAGCACTTACAAGAGTAAATATTTCATCAATTTCTTTTGTAATTGTTACAATTTTGGTATTTGTACTTGATAATAATATATTTTTTATCTCTTTTTTTTATATATCATTACATTTAATACTAAGTCTTCTTATTTTAAATTTTATAAAAAGATATCCAAAAGAATCTTTTGCAAGAAGAGTTTTTGCAATAATTTTAGATCTTGGCATAATATCTGCAATTGTATATCATATGGGAGTTCAAGGGGCTTTTTCATATCCACTTTATTTGTGGGTTATAGTTGGAAATGGCATGCGTTATGGTGTCAAATACCTACTTATATCCTTAGGTGTAGCAATTATTTCATTTGCGATGGCAGTTTATTATAGTCCACTATGGCAAGGGGAGTTATTATTTGCATCTGCTTTGTTGATGGGATTTGTTATTTTATCTCTGTTTTATATTAAACTTATCAAACAGCTTCATATATTAAATCAAAAACTTTCCCAAGAGTTAGAAAAAACAAAACACGCCTCTTTACATGACCCTTTAACAGGATTACCAAATCGATCCTTTTTCACAACATATTTACAAAAAATATTATCAAGTTCTAAACGAAACAAAATTTTTTTTGCTGTAGCTTATATAGATTTAAATAGCTTTAAACCTGTTAATGATACATACGGTCATGACTATGGTGATAAGTTGTTACAAGAGGTCTCAAATAGAATACAAACAACTTTAAGAGAGAGTGATTTTGTTGCAAGACTTGGAGGTGATGAGTTTGGTATTGTTTTAGTAACTCCTGATGACATAGAAGGCTCAATGAAATGTTTAAACCGCTTAAGTCTTATCATCAGTGAACCTTATACTATTTTTGATAAAAAAATTACTATCAGCGACAGTATTGGTCTGGCAGCATACCCTTACGACGGTATTACTGAAACCCAATTGTTAAAACAAGCAGATAAAAATATGTATCAAAATAAGACTAAAAACAAAAACCAATCTCAATTAGTTGACTAATCAAATCCAGCTACTTGATTTTCACAAACAGTGAGAATCTCTTAATTTTTTACCCTCTTTATAAAATGGATCTTTTACTTTGTGTCAATAGCTTGAAGTGCTGAATCTTTAAAAAAAGAGGATCTATTTGTATTGTGTGATTTTACATAATTATCTATTTTATTTAAAACATGTA
>CAYUSV010000148.1:0-3727 GCA_964447385.1 uncultured Campylobacterales bacterium
GCTTTTAACTGGTAAAAAAGTGCATCTTGATACTTATGGAAGTGAGAGTGAGGCTGTTTCAAAGTTTTTAGCTAGTAATCCTCGTTATGATTTGATGTTTATTTCAGATATAAATGTTGAGAGATTTATAAGACTTGGAGGTTTGTTATCAAAAATTGATAAGTCGAAAATTCCAAATATATCAAATATCCAGCAGAGTTTTTTAACAGCAGAGTTTGATCCATCTCGTGTCTATTCATTGCCGTATTTTTGGGGGACACTTGGTATTGGGTATCGAAAATCTGCTTTTTTGCAAAAGCCAGATAGCTTAAAATATCTGCTAGATTCAGATAAATACAAAGGTCGGATAGCCCTGCTTGCAGATGGCACTACAAATATCCAGATGGCATTGAAGTATTTAGGTTTTTCTCTAAATACAAAAAACAAAGCTGAGATTGACAAAGCTGCCGCACTTCTAAAAAAACAAGCCCCACATATAAAATACTTTGCAGCCGATAATGGACAAGACCTTCTTAAAAATGGTGATGTAGATATAGTTTTGGAGTGGAATGGAGATATGCTTCAGCTTATAGATGAGAGTGATGAGTTTGGTTTTGTGGTTCCTAAAGAGGGGACACTTCTTTGGGAGGATTGTATAGTTTTACCAAAAAGGTCTAAAAATCAAAAATTAGCCCAAGAGTTTATAAACTATCTTTATGAAGAAAAAACCGGGGTTGATTTAGCCGAATATCTTCAGTATGCTACACCAAATGAAAGAGTTAAGCAGTTAATGGACAAAGCTTATCTGGAAAATGAGGCTATTTTTCCAAGTAAAGAGAGCTTAGATAAGTGCGAAAAGATTAAATACAACGGTGCAGAGGTTAAATCTTGGCATGATAGGGCATGGGCAGATATTTTAGGAAAGGAGGAGAGATGATAAAAGGATGCAAACACTATTTTTCAATGTTTGGCATGATGATTTTTACAATCAATCGAGCATTGAGCAAGTTATATAATCGCTTTTGTGAGCAGATAAAAAAGTACATAAGTGTACAGATAAAAATGACTCACATACAGTTAGAACAAATTTTAAAAAAGAATCAAACATATCAAGGATAAAAATATGAAAAAAAGAGAACTTTCTCTACTGTTAGTAGTACTACTTTCAAGCACTACTTTCGCAAAAAACATCGACCTAGACAAAATCACAATTACAACTCCAACAAAATCAAACCAATCACTAGTCAACACAACAGCAAATGTAGATATTATCACATCTGATGAGCTAGAGATGCGAGGATTTAAAACTGTCCAAAAAGCATTAAGCACAATAGCTGGTATAAGTTTGTCTCAAAATGGAGGGCTTGGAAAAAGCAGCTCTATAAAAGTTAGAGGATTTGACTCACAAAGAGTTTTGGTTTTGATAGATGGTGTTAGATATAACAATCCAACTTCTTCATCGGGTGCATCTTTTTCAAATCTTTTAGTTGAAAATATAGAGCAAATCGAGATAGTAAAAGGGGCACATTCTGGTATTTGGGGAGCAGATGCAAGTGCTGGTGTTATAAATATTATCACTAAAAAAGCTACAAAAGATGGCTTCAAGGCTTCAATAAATGGCGAATATGGAACTTACAACACCCAAAAATACGGAGTAAACACAAGTTTTAAAAAAGATATGTTTGATGTGTCTTTAAATCTTCAAAGATTAACAAGTGATGGTTTTTCTGCACAGGTTCCAAAAGGAGAGCTTACAAAAAAATATGAAGATGATGGATATGAAAACAGTTCAGCAGATATAAAAATGGGGGTAAATCTAAGCCAAAAAGATAGAGTTGAGGTTTTTTATAACATTATTGATAGTGAGAGTGAGTTTGACGGCTGGAATGCACCAAATGATAAAAATGCAACAGTAGAGTCAAGAGAGCAGTTTTTTGGAGTAAATTATAGTAGAAAAAGTGACAATTATAATACAAAACTCTATCTAAATAGGTCACAATTTGAGAGATACTATCCAAACTCATCTTTTACAAAAAACTTTGATGGAAATGTAGATGAGGCAGGTTTGAATGGAGAGTTTAATTATCTTGGAGATAGTGTGTTTGGTGGTGGTTTTGACTATAAAGAGTTTGCTCATGATAATGAAATCTCAAAAGATTATACAAATAAGGGTCTATTTTTAACTAATACAAACCTTTTTAATGAGAAAAAAACTACATTTACACAAAGTATAAGATACGATAAGTTTGACTCATTTGATGATAAGTTCACATATAAAATTGGACTAAAACACGACCATGTGAAAATAGAAGATTTTGTTGCATCTGTAAACTATGCAACTGCTTACAATATCCCAACTCTCGATCAGTTACACAATACAACTTATGGAAATGAAAGCTTAAATGCAGAAGAGACAAAAGGATTTGATGTGACACTGAATTATAAAGGTGTTGGAGTTAGCTATTTTGACAATGAGATTGATGAGATGATAAGTTATGATTTTGTTACTTCCAAATTTAACAATATAAAAGGAAAAAGCAGACTCCGTGGTGTAGAAATCTCTCACTCTAATTTTATAGACTCTATCGGTTTAGCTTATGGAGTAAACTATACATTTTTAAAAGCAGAAGATAAAGATGGAAAAAAATTAGCAAGACGACCTAAAAATAGTGCAAATCTTACACTTGATTATTATGGTGTAGAAGGTTTACATATCGGAACTCTTGTAAGGCATGTTGGAAAAAGAGATAAACAGAGTAGTTATACTGTTGTTGATGTTATTGGAGGTTATGATGTAAATGAGGAGTTAAATGTCTATGTAAAGATGGACAATGCACTTAGAAAACATTATCAAGATATTTCAGGGTATGGGACAAATTTGCTAGCTTTTTATCTTGGATTTAGATATAAGATGTAATGAAAAAAATAGTTTTAACACTCCTTTTTACAACTTTTTTAGTGGGAGAGATGCGGATAATCGCACTCGCCCCATCTATAAATGAAAACATTTATGCCCTTGGAGTAGAAGATAAGCTAGTGGCAAATACAACATATGCTACTTATCCAAAAGAGGCTATAAAACTTCCAAAGGTTGGTGGATATTTTTCCATCTCTTTGGAGAAAATTCTTATGTTAAAACCAACTCTCATTTTTATGCAAAAAAACAATCTCGATATAAAGCCAAAGTTGGAGCATTTAGGTATAAAAACAGAGCTTGTTACTTCATCTTCTCTTTTAGAGATTAAAAACGGTATTTTAAAAATTGCAGAGTTAACAGATGCAAAGATTAAAGCAGAAGAGATTATAGAAAAAATTGATATTGCCACAAAAAAAACAGAAGGAATTTTAAAAGATAAAAAAATTCTCATAGTTTTTGGAAGACAGTTTGATTTGAAAAGAGAGGTTTTTATAAGTGGAAACAGTATCTACTTTGCAGATATCATAAGAAATTCAGGAAACCAAAATGCTTATAAGGAGCAATCTTTTAAACAACCTCTCTTATCATATGAGGGCATTGTTCAGTTAAATCCTGACATTATTTATATACTAGCCCACGAATTAGAAGATGGAAGTAATGATGATAAACAAAACCTAATCAAACCTTGGCTAAAACTCCCAATAACAGCAAGCAAAGCTAAAACAATATATGTAAACACAAATAAATATGCAAGTATGCCAAGTCATCGAGTGGTAAAATATATAGAAGATTTTGCGGAGGTTTTAGAAGATGCTAAAAGTAAATTTGAAA
>CAYUSV010000149.1:0-3701 GCA_964447385.1 uncultured Campylobacterales bacterium
TAAGAATAGATATCATGTCACCAATATAAATTATTTTAAAACAATATCAAAGTATGCGCTTTTAGATGTGCCGGCATCTACGCCACCTAAAACAATTTTAATAACTCCAGTAGCACTGTCTACTGTACCTGTATTTGTACTTGTAGTGAGATTTCCTGCATTTGCACAGTCAAATGCATCTATTCCAACATAAATTTTTATAGCATTATTGTCAAATGCTGATAAGTCAAATATAGTTTCGTCTAAATCATCACCGATATTGGCTACTGGGGCGTTTGCTCCACCGCTATTTGTTACGCTATAACAGTATCTGATTGTAGCGCCTGGTATTCTTTTTGGATTTGTAGTTGCATTGTAGGGGTCTTGTACTACCAATGAAGCTTTAACAATTTGCATATTTGCGATTACAATTATATATGCACTTGCGCTTGATAATTTACCATCTTTTTCTACTTCGCCCGTCACACTTCCTGCACCATCGGCAAATACTATTTGAACTGCTAACGGGTTTTCAACATTTGCACCATCATCTGTTGTTATGTCTGTACCTTGTGTAGTTGCTGCTCCACCTTGCGCTACTTGCACTTGTAGGTCATAAATTGCGACATTTCCATTTTGTAGATTGGCAGGTATGTTTGCTACTATAAAAATTATCACTTCACTATCTGGTGCTAGTTCATCGATATATGTTTGCGTATCAGTTGCTGCATCATATGCGCCATCTCCATTATCAACAACTACATTGACTATTGCGTCAAAATTATCATTTAGTGTTTCACCACCTAATGTCAATGAAAGAGTTGAGGTAAGTGCTTGGAGTGAATAATCCTGCACGCTATTTCCGGTATTTACAACTTTAAACTTTAGTGCGGTACCAGTTACCTCTGGTGCAGTTTGAACTGCGGTTATGTCAAGTGTTGTGACTGACATATCTATCTTGCTATCTACTACAAATGATTCAGTATTTGAGTCAATAGTAGTAGCGCTCTCTTCAGTATCACCAAACGATAGTGTGGCTGTACTTGATACAGTAGTTCCAGATATTGTTCCAGCTGCAAAAAGAGTGCTCAGTGTTCCAGTTATTAGCATAAGTGCTAATAGCTTCTTAATTTTTTGCATATAAAAATGCTCCCTGTTTATAAAATTTTATTCAAAACAACAAAATAAAAATATAATTTTTTTGAACAGAACTAAATCGACAGATATAAAAAAAACTTTAACTTGGAGTGTTTAACTTTATGTATACCTACTTGATAATAGAGATAGTTAAGATATTTTTTTGTTTAGCACCAAAATTGTCTTTAACCGTGTAGTCAATATCAATTTTTTTAATTTCCCCCTTTTGGAGATTGTCAAAATCATTGTTAGGATAAAAGAGGATTTTATTTTCTTTAACTCTTACATCTGCAAAACTATCTTTTGTTGTCGCGTCTATGATATATAGGGTGTTATTGCTAAGACTATTTATAATTTTATCATTTTTAATTACATCAAAAGTGAAAAAATTTATATTTTGTTGATCGTTTATCATGTTGGTTGGTGTTTGATTGAAATTTATGTTTTTGTTAAATGAGATCTGATAAGGTCCTTCGATGGTTTCATATATGCTGGTTGACTGTTTTTTATCTAGTAGTGCTTCGGTTTTATAAAATGGATAAGTTCCAACAGATATCATGTACTCGCCTTGAACTAATTCTCTTTTTATGTATGAATCATAATAGTGGGTTGAGCCATCTAAGTTATTGCTATTTGCAAGAGAAAAATCATCATTTTCATCTATAAACTGCCAATTACCATCACTATCTTTTTTATGTAAGTATATATAAGTATCCAGTTCTAATTGTTTACTGTCTCTGTTTATATCTATAAAACTACCTAAATTACTCGTCTCAGAAAGTATACTTATCTCAAACTCTCCACCCTCAAAATCAAATACCCAATGATCTATACTGTTTGTAGTTTTGTTATATTTTACAAGATTACTTTTTACAGTTTTAACCGCTTTGTAGTTCTCTAGCGCAGATAAGCTTATCTTTGCAAAATCAGGTTGTGTAAAGAGGATATATTTCTCAGGCTTACCGACGACGATAACATTTTGGTCAATTGCAGAGTTTCCCCTGATATCTGTAACTTCAACTGTTTTTATATAGATACCCTCATTATAAAATACTCTATCAAAAACTGCTTTTGTGCTTAAGACTATATCATCTTGATCTATCCATCGGTAACTCATTATATCTCCATCAAGGCTATAGCTATTGCTTGCATCAAAATGGACACTACCTTTTATATCAATATATATTATCTTTGGATTTGCATGTGCTACTATGGTTTGTGTAGTTTGATTTTTCCGGTTTTTTTTAGCAATATCTGCCGATAAAATATTATTTGTTGGCTCAATTTCACTATTTTGGCATCCAGATAATACTAATACAAAAAGCAATATTAATAATAATTTTAAATTTTTCATTAAGACAACTCCCCTATTTTTGATATAATCGGATAGTTATGGTAAATATTTAGATATATTTATAATTATTTTATTGACAAAAACACTATTTTTCTATATACTTTGCGTCACAAAGTAATTTGCAAAGGAAAACAATGAGTGAAAAAGATGAGGCACTGCAACATTTAGATGGTATAAAATCGGTACTTGATGACAAAAAGTTTTTTCCATATAACTACAATGCACTTATATCTTGGGGTGTTATCTCTATAGTTTTATCACTATTTTTACCGATGCTTTTAAAAAGTAGTCTTATTTATGGTTCACTTTTTTTACTGTTTTTAGTTGGGGGTGGATTTTTTGTAGAAGGATTTTTAACCAAAAAAGAGAATATCAGTTATGATATAGACGACTGCACAAGAAGACAGAAGTTTATCTTTCGTATCTACTTTTTTACTGCACTTTTTGGTATAGCAATGAGCATACTTTTGGCAAAACATCAACTCTTAATTCCAATTTTTATGTTGTGGATGTTTATTTGTGGGCTTGGAAATATTGTAGTTGGACATACTATAAATAAAAAGCTATTTTCAATTGCTGGGTACTTTAGTATTTCATCGTCAATTTTGCTTATATTTGCCTCTGTTTTTGTATCTGAGTTAAGTAGTGTTGACTCTCTGTTTTTTAGACTCACACAGTTAGCTACTATCGTAAGTATTGGGGTTGTTCCTATTTTTCTTGCATTTTATATCAAAAAAGAGGCGAAAGTTGTTTGATCCACTTTTACACCAGAGTGTTAGATCTAAACTCATCTCATCACTCATAGCAAATGAAGAGTTGCCGTTTCGAGCATTAAAAGAGATACTTGGTGTCACTGATGGCAATTTATCTAGCCATTTAAACAAGCTAGAAAATGCTAAATATGTAAAGATTGAGAAGAGCTTTGAAGGTAAACGACCAAAAACTACAGTTTATATCACAGATGAGGGAGCAGAGGCATTTAAAAAGTATATAGATGAGCTTAGGGCTTTTGTGGAGGAGAATTGATGAGAGAGATTTTCAAAAAGATACAGAGTATAATTTTAAGTTTTGAAGGAGTTAGTGAGAGTAAAAGTGCTCATCAAGTAGCTTTTAAAGATGACTATAGCACGGTTTTGATGCTAAGAGAGTATGAAGATAGAGTGACTATCATCTTGGCAAAAGGTGCTGCGCTACAAGAGAGATATCCGTTTTTAAAAGGAGATGCAAAAGT
>CAYUSV010000150.1:0-3637 GCA_964447385.1 uncultured Campylobacterales bacterium
GCAAAATAGTGAAACTGAAAACATAACTCGGGAGTAATGTAGGGATTTGGGTATTGTTCATGCGGTAATTTGATATTGAGTCCGATTGATTTGGCACCTACATCATAAGCTCCTCTATTTGCGGCTTCCATGATGCCCGGACCGCCGCCGGTCATCAGTGTTACCCTGCAATCTTCCTCGCTTTTTCCACTCTTGCCTATATAACTTCCTAACTTTCTTGCGTCATCATAATATATACTTTTTTCTACCAAACGCTTGGCAATATGCATCTGCTCAAGCAACTCTCTGGATTTTAGATTTGAATCTAACTTTTTTTGGATAGCACGCAATCTATCCATTGCCGTTTTATGCTCCACAATCCTCGAACTCCCAAAGACAACAATCGTATGTTCAATCCCAAATTTTGCCATAACAAGTTCAGTTTTTAGATAATCTAGTTCAAGTCGTATTCCTCTGGCTTCATACGATGCAATAAAATCAGAATCCATTTCTGCCACACGATAAGTCGGGCTGGTCATAATGGTTTTAACAAGTTCTAATGCTTTGGGGTCTTCACTGCTTAGTTTTGGGTGCTGCCATGGAAATATTGATTGGTCTGTTTTGGTTGTTTTCATAAGTTGGTTTTTCCTTTAAAATAAACAATAAACTATTTGAAATTATACTATAAATATTTCAAGCCTAATGTTACTAAAGTTGCAATCTTTTTTAAATATTTCCAGTACAATTTCATAAAGTTAAGAAATTAAAAGGATTTTAAATGGCATTGATACAATCATACGGAGCAGCGGAAGTAGTGACTGGCTCTTGTCACCTCTTACAGTTAAAAAATGGACTAAATATCATGGTAGATTGCGGGTTATTTCAAGGAAAAAATGAAGAGAAAAATTTCCAGCCTTTTGGTTTTGATCCAAAAGTTGTTGATATATTGCTCATTACCCACGGACATCTAGATCACATAGGGCGTATTCCAAAGCTTGTCAAAGAAGGTTTTAAAGGTAAGATTGTCACACTTCGCTCAACTATGGATTTAGCTGAAGTAGTTCTTTTGGATAGTGCTCATCTGATGGAAGAGGAGTTTCGCACTCACTATAAAAAAGCACAACGACGGGGCGAAGAGAGAAAAGTTAAAGCACCACTTTATACTATAGATGATGTTAAAGCTGTTTATGAACTCCCTATTGAGTATGCCAAGTATGATAATGTCATCTCTCTTAACAAAGATGTTAAAGTACTCTTTCGAAATGCTGGTCATATTTTGGGTTCTGCAACGATTCAAATTGATTTTAAAGAAGAAGAGACAAAAACCATTGTCTTTAGCGGAGATTTAGGAAATCATAATGATATGGTAATGCAACCACTTAAGCAGGTAAAAAAAACTGATACACTTTATATCGAGTCTACCTATGGAGACCGCAATCACAAAGGGATCAAAGAGAGTGAAGCTGAGTTTAAACAGGTTATCCAAGAGACGCTACTTTCACAAGGAAGTGTCATGATACCCTCTTTTGCAATAGAGCGAACTCAAGAGATTTTGTGTATTCTCAAACAGATGTACGATAACAATGAACTACCAAAATGCAAAATTTATCTAGACTCTCCAATGGCAATTCGTGCAACAAATCTATATAATCTCTATCATAAAGAGCTTAGTGAGTGTTGCAATGAAATGCTAAAAAGAGATGGTACAATTTTTGAGTTCCCTTATCTACACTACACACTCAAACCCGAAGAGTCCAAAAAGATCAATAATGAAGATAGCTGTATTATCATCGCAGGTAGTGGTATGTGTACGGGCGGAAGGATTATGCATCATTTTAAAAATCGCATTTGGAATCCGAAAAATAGTGTTATTTTTGTTGGATTTCAAGCATATGGAACACTTGGACGAAAGATAGTTGAGGGAGCAAAGTGGATAAAACTCTATCATGAAAAGATACAAATAGGAGCAAAAATTCATACAATCAATGGCTTTTCTGCACATGCTGATCAAAGTGAACTTTTAGAATGGATAGAGGGTTTTGAACAGTTAGAGAAGATTTTTCTAATACATGGTGAAAAAGATAAGCAACAAATCTTTAAAAAAGCAATCAAAGAGAAAATGCCTGATAAAAAAGTGCATATTGTTAAAGAAGAAGAGGAGATTTGGATATAAAAACCATTGACAGAAATGTCATTATGCTCGGCTGGGTTAGTTTTTTTACCGATATGGCTTCCGCTATGATCAATCCAATACTTCCTATCTTTATTGTGGGTGTCTTGAATGAGGGATATGACAAACTGGGTTTTATCGTTGCGATTGCGACATTTATCTCATATGCACTGAGGCTTCTTAGCGGTTATATCAGTGACCGCTACGGAGTTATCAAGCCCCTGGTGGTTAGCGGCTATGCACTTTCAGCAATCAGTAAACCGCTCTTTGCATTAAGCCAGGGGTGGAAAAGTGCAGCGGCACTCAAAGGAGTTGAACGATTAGGCAAAGGAATTCGCTCAGCTCCAAAAGATTTACTCATCGCCAAATATGCCAAAAACAAACAAGAGGGGATGACTTTTGGTTTTCACAAAATGATGGATATCTCAGGAGAGTTAATCGGAACCTTACTGCTTTTTGCCGTGTTGGTATTTTGGGGAGAGAGCGAGGAGGTGATACGAACTATTTTTATAGCGACACTCATACCTGGACTTATCGCACTAGTGCTTGTCGCCTTTTTTGTCAAAGATGCACCCAAAAAAATTAACAAACAGCAGAAATTTTCAATCACTAAAGAGGATATTGCCGTAGTTAAAACTCTACTTTTTTATTTTCTGTTTCTATTTTTTCTATTTAGTGATGCCTTTTTTACAATGCGGGCTTTTGGAGTTGGAATTGAAACTTTTTGGATTCCTCTTTTGTTTGTTGTCTCTACAGCAACACAAACATTTATTAGTTTTCCTATCGGCAAACTCATCGATAAAATCGGTTATTTTAAGGTCATGACCGTAGCTTATCTTTCGGGAGTAATCGCACAGTTGCTGCTGCTTCAGGGAAGCCAACTCTCCATCTGGATTGCTTATGCCTTTTTGGGGATTTTCACCGTTACTTCACTTAATGCAAACCGTGCTTACATAGCACAATTTGCACACAATAAAGGCTCTGTGTATGGTGTGTTTTATGCCGGTATTGCACTTTTTGGTGCACTGGGTGCACTGGTTTGCGGAATGCTTTGGGAACATCTTGGTGCTCAAAGTGCCTTGCTCTTTTCGATGATGGGTGTCAGTTTTGCTTTGGCGGGATATCTTTACAAAAAATAAGCCAAAGCAGTAGTCTATTCACGCAAATGATTCATCCTCGCATATTCCCAGGCACCCAGTGTCAAAACAGCATAGAGCATCATGATAAAAAGCAGTTGCTCGGGATTAGCCTTAAACTCATAATACAAAATCAAAATAGTTCCCGTCAAAAGACCAACGATAGAGAGAATCGTAACCCAGGTTGAAGAGTTTGTCTCTTTTCTTATCTTAAAATTGGCAATTGCCATGAGTAAAGAGACAAGCAAAAAAGTTATACTTCCAAACTCAAGTATCAATCGAAGTCCGCCTATTGCAATCAGTAAAGATGCGATAGCAGCCATTGCCATAATAGCAGTTTTTGGGATGCCTC
>CAYUSV010000151.1:0-3624 GCA_964447385.1 uncultured Campylobacterales bacterium
ATGATAAAAACAAAAAGAGCCTACTGGAAAAGCAAAAGTGGCATAATGGACGAGTATGAAATCACAACTATCGTTTTAGAGCAAGATGGAGTCTATTTTGATCCTAGTGATGGTGATTTTTTGGATAAGATTTTTAAAGAGTATGTGAGAGATTTTTTGCAAAAAGATGAGATAGTTTTAAATTTATCAAAAGAGGATCTATTTTACTATGGAGAAAATGCAAATGTCTATCTTTTAAACTATATCTATCAAGATCTTTTTGACACAACAAAAAAGGTTTTTGATCCTATAGCTAGAAGCAAAGAGGATGGGAGTATAAATCTAAGTTTATTTAACGGTTTTGATGAACAGGTTATTTTTTTGGTGGAGATTTTGGAAAAGATGCAGATAAATTTTAAGAAGCTTAGTGAAGATTATATGCTTTTGGGATTTCCTCATTCTATTGATTGTTACAAAGAAGATAAAGTTTATGATGTGAGGTATGAGGATGTTTGACAATATCCTGTCAATCTCGCTATAATCACACAACCAATCATACGATACACCATACGAAAGGAATACGATGACCATAGTAGCAAATGATCTAAGAACCAAAGGTATTAAGATACTCAAAGATGCACTAAAAGATGCAGATGAAGCTTTTATAAGTGTTAGGGGTGAGCCTGAGTTTGTTGTGATGAGTGCTAAAAATTATGAAAAGTTAAAATCTTATGAGCTTGATATCGCTTATATGGAAGCTATGAGAGATATCAAAAATGGTGATTTTAAAACTCTAAGTGCAAAAGAGCATATAAAAGAACTCAAAGATGCTTTATGAGATTATTGAGCCAAACTCTTATACAAAAAGAGCGGTGAAGTTTTTTAAAAAGCATCCTGATTTGTTTGAACGGTATGAAAAAACTATTAAGCTTATGGAGCTTGATCCTTTTCATCCATCGCTTAGACTTCACAAACTAAAAGGTCTGTTGGCAGAGTATCACTCTATATCTATCTCGATGCAGTATAGAATAATCATAGAGTTTGTTATAGAAGATGAGAAAATTATACTGATAAATATTGGTACTCATGATAGGGTTTATTGACAATATCCTGTCAATCTTGCTATAATTGCCAATATATTGTACAAAAAGGATTCTCATGCAAGCTGTAAACTATTCTCATGCTAGAAACAACCTAAAATCACTTATCGATGAAGTATGTGAAAATGATGAAGAGGTTATCATCACTACCAAAAATGACAAAAGTGTTGTAATGATTTCACTTGATGAGTATAACCGTACTCATACACAAATCAAAAAAGATGTTGCAAAAGCACTAAAACAGATAGAAGAGGGTGATTTTATGAGTATCGAAAAAGCATTTGAAAAAGCAAAAAACTCTTATCGTGATTGAGATTATTTTTGCTCCAAAAGCTACGGATGCTCTAGTGGCTCAGGCAGTGTATATTTTTGAAAAAACAGAAAAGATTGATATCGCTGATAGATATTTAGATGATATGAAAGCTTATATCACTACTATACTCTCTTCATTTCCAAAAGCTGGTAGACCTGCTGAAGAGTATGGCAAAGGAGTACGAAAACTAGTCTATCAACGATACTCGATACTTTATAAAATCACAAATGAACAGATAACTGTTTTAACACTTTTTAGGGAAAATCTACCAGATGTTTGAACCCTACCTCATTACAGGAACTCTCATAAACTACTACACAACCTGCAAAAGAGAAGCATGGCTCTATTCTCGTCGCATCCACGCAGACCAATGGGATGAAAATATCTTGATGGGCAAAGCTCTCTCAGAGATAAAAGAGGAGCAGTTACAAAACTTTCCTTTTTCGCATCTAAAATTTGACAAGATAGGCAAACAGAGAGGTCATTATCTCATCACGGAGTATAAAAAGAGTATGAAAAACCCAGATGCTGCAAAGATGCAACTTCTTTTTTATATGTATCAGCTTAAAACTTCTTTAAAACTAAAAGAGATAAATGGCAAAGTCATCAGTGGCAAAAAGGTAATATATGTCGAGGGAAATGAAGAAAATTTGAAAAAGATTGATGAGTTGATAGCGGAGATTTCAGAGTTTTTAAATACTCCTAAAGCTCCACCGTTTGAAGAAAATCGTTTTTGTAAAAACTGCGGTTATAGAGATTATTGTTATTAAGGGATAGTTTATGTATGTAATCTTGTTTTATGATATCGCCGATAAAAATCTCAAAGAGAAAGATAACTCTCGTCGCATCCGAAAAGCGGTAGAGAAGTATCTCTCTCGTGTGCAGTTTTCTGTTTTTGAGGGTGAGATACGAGAGAGTGATCTTAAAAAGCTAAAATCTCAGCTTAAAAAAGTTTGTGAAAAAGAGCTTGATTCTATCGTGATTTATGAGTCAACAAGGCAAAATTATACCCAGCGGATTGTTATCGGTGTTGACAAAAATGAGACACTTTTTAGTTAAAGGAAGTAGATGCAAAAGACAGATAGAACGCACTTTTTGATGAGCAATGGCAGACTAAGACGACAAGATAACAATCTATACTTTGATAGATATGATGAAGATTGTGAAGTAGTTGGTACAAAGATACTTCCTATCAATGCTATTGATGAGGTTTATCTGTTAGCAAAAGTTGACTTGGATAGCTTTACGATGGCATTTATAGCAAATAACAATATACTTTTGCATTTTTTTAGTCCATTTCAGAGTTTTCGAGGTAATTTTTTTCCAAACACTTCTAACTCCGTCAACAAAAGTGGCTTTGTCTTGCTTCAACAACTTCGAGCATTTGATGATACAAAACATAGGCTCTACATAGCAAAACAGATCACCAAAGGACATATCAAAAATGGTGCATCAAACTGTAAACGATATAGTGTTGATTTTGTGGTTGATGAGTATTTGGCAAGTTTGGATAAAGCAAAAAATATCGCAGAAGTGATGGCAAGTGAAGGAGCTTTTAAAAAAAATTATTATCAAACTTGGAATAAAATCATAAAAAACCAAAGAAGTTTCAAGTTCACCACAAGAAGCAAACGACCACCTACAGATAAGTTAAACAGCTTCATCTCTTATGTAAACAGTAGAGTTTACAATATAGTCCTAAGCGAAATCTACAAAACAGAACTAGACCCAAGAATTGGCTTTTTACATGAGCCAAACTATCGAAGCCTAAGCCTACATCTTGACATCGCTGAAATTTTCAAACCCATCATCGCAGACAATCTCATCTTCACAATGCTAAACAAAAACGAGATCACCGCAAAAGATTTTAAAACAGACAGCGGACGAATACGATTTACAAACGATGCCATCAAAAAAATAGAGATAAAGATGATAAGCAAACTAACCGAACAAACAATCATCGGCAAACAAAAACTCACATGGCGACAAGTCATAAGACGAGAAGTAAACCAGCTAAAAAAGAGAGTTTGTGAATTTGTAGAGTATGAGCCATTTGTCTTGTAAAAGCTGTTTTTAAGTTTTGGAAAATAGGGAATTTTTGGGATTTGTTTTGTTTTTATAGTAGTGTTTAAGTTGATGTTTTGGTGATGAAAATTATGAGAAATTGAAGAAAGTGCTATGTTTTGGGAGAAATTTTGCTATCATGAGAGCATCCCTATGGGATTTGAAACT
>CAYUSV010000152.1:0-3616 GCA_964447385.1 uncultured Campylobacterales bacterium
TTTTTTAACAAAAGTAAAATCGGTTTGTTTTTTAAGTTCTGAAGTAGTGAAGTGTAAATTTGCATTAATTGTGAAAAAAGTTTAACTATTAAAAAATAGCACTTTACTTAAATCGGGCCACACTTATATAAAGCACTCACTTTAACCTTTTCACAATCTCAATCAAAATCAAAGAGAAAAATTTATGTTATAATTGTAGGCTGTAGTGCCCTCACTACACCTTCATGCTTAAATTTTTAGAAATTCTATTTTATTGTAAAATTGAAAAAAAATACAGATGTGGTACAGGTAATTTTTTTTAATCGCCCAAAGAGTAAGTCATAGAGGGGGCAAGTTGCAAACAGAATATTCATCGATTTAGCTACGGCTAAACCTCAAAATATTTTGTTCACATCTTACCCTTCTATGACTTACTGTTATGATGAAGTTTGGTCCGGGATGGTTATAGTTCAGTTCTTATCTTTAAATTACCGTGGAGATATTCCAATAGACTTGACAAAATAATTTTATTTAGTTAACATTGTTAACTATGAAAAAAAAGATACTTGAATGTGCCAAAACGATTTATCTAAATGAAGGGTATAAAAATCTTACACTTCGTAAAGTAGCAAAATGTGCAGGTATAAGTGCTACAGCTATCTATCGACATTTTGATAATAAAGACGACCTTATACTCTCAATTTTAAGCGAAGGATTTTTACTTTTAGACTGCTTTATATCTAAAGCAGTCAAAAATGCTAATACACCAAAAGAGAGACTTCTTTTTGCACTAAGGGGTTTTATGGAGTTTGCACTCAAATACCCAAGTTTTTATGAACTTATGTTTATGAGCAAAGTACAAATAGGCGAAATTATGAGATCAAATGATGAAAAATACCAACAGATGAGAGCTACATTTTTTATCATCTCTGATAGGGTTAGAGAATGTATGGATGAAGGTGTCATGAAAAAAGGGGATGTGATGAAAAGTACTTTTAAGCTTTTTGCACTCTCTCATGGAACGATATCTTTGTATATCGCAGATAGGATTAGAATGGATAAAAAAATGTTTGAAGAAAATTATATGGAAGCTTTGACTGAATATATAGAATAAAAAAATTTAGCATATAGTTAACATTGTTAACTATAGAAGAGGAGAAACAGTGAATTTTATACTAGATTATGAGACAGCCCTAAATGCAGGTACTATAAAAGTTGGTGGAAAAGGATTTAATCTTTCGAAACTCCATCATTTTGGATTTTTAGTACCCAAAGGGGTGGTTTTAAGTGATGATGCATATAAGCTTTTTGTCGAAGAAAACTCTCTTTTTGATGATATCTCTAATATTGAAAAAACGATTACGCTTGAAAATATCATGTGTGATCAATCTGTAAAATTATTAAATGACTTGCATCAAAAAGTTTTGAATGCAACCTTACCTAATAAGATATTGTCGGAGCTTGAAAATATAGAATTTCTTAGTCACTCTTTGGCAGTTCGCTCCTCTGCAACAAATGAAGATTCACAAGAACACTCATTTGCAGGAATTTTTGAATCATATTTAAATGTAAATGGCATAGACAATCTCTCTAATGCTATTATCAAATGTTATGCCTCTTTATGGACACTCCAAGCTTTGTCTTATCAAATTGGTAAACAAACTTCAAACTCTGCTATGGCAGTTGTTATCATGAAGATGGCAACAGCTACAGCATCAGGTGTTTCATTTTCATGTAACCCCACAAATGGAAGTGAAGAATCAATCATCATAAATGCCAATTTTGGTTATGGAAAATCTATCGTTGATGGAAAAATTGAGCCCGATAGTTATAGTTACAATATTGAAAATTATACAATCAACCAAAAACAGATTGGTTCAAAAAGTGGAAAAACTGTTTTATTAGAAGAAGGCACATCCTTTAAAACAGAAGATAAAAATGGACAGCAGGTATTGACAGATGAGCAAATACAAACACTTGCCCTTTTAAGTAAAACTGTATTTGAAACCTTTGATGTACATCAGGATATTGAGTGGGTTTATGATGGGAAAGATTTTATCTTGGTGCAAGCAAGAGCGATTACAAATGTTAAACAACTCTATCCAAAAGAGATAGCAAACCAACCAAAAATATTTTCAAATGCCAATGTCAAAGATGCTGTTCCATTTGTACAGTGTAAACTCAACGATAGTTTTTTTCAACTTAGTATTAACCGTTTGATGGGTGACTCTTTTAGGGTGATTGACTATCCCATTGATGATGGTTATCAATTTATCAAACTCATCAATGGACGGGCTTATTTTAACACCTCTTTAATACAGTGGCTTTGGTATGACACACTTGGACTTGACCCAAAGGAGACCAATCTGAACCTGGGAGGACACCAAAAAGTTATAGAAGTGGGTAAAAAACAGAAAAAGTTTAAATATTTAGTCAATGGAATCAAATACATGAAGGTTTTAAAAAGATATGTAAAGCAAAGTGACACGATATTTAAAGATATAAAAATATTTTGTGATGATATCAATAAAAAGGAGTTAAGCAAGCTCTCAAATCAAGCATTAAAAGAGCTCATTTTTACCCTAAATCAAAAAAAGAGTGCATATGGAACACCGTTTATTATACTTGCTAGTGCTGTGGCTCCTATGAGTATCATGATAAAGATTTTAGAGCGATATTTTCCAGATAATGGACACAGTATGGCAAATGCACTTTTAAGTGGTCAAAGCACTATTACAACCGCCGAACATGGATATCATCTCATAGCGTTAGCAAAAATTGTCGATGACAAGGAGCTTTTTAAAAAAGGGTTTGATACTTTTTTGAAAACATTTGGTCATCGTTGTATTTATGAGGCAGATTTACGAAATAAAAGATGGAATGAAGACCCAAGCTATCTATTAGGACTTATCAAAGAGTATGCGATACATGATAGCTTTGACAATATCCATAAAAAGCAAAAAAACGATAGTGAAAAAACTTGGCAAAAGATTGATAACAAAGTACCATTTTTTCTTAGAATTTACATCAAAAAACTACTCAAAAAGAGCAGTGAGGGAGTAGCTATCAAAGAGATGGCAAAATCAACATACATAAGATTTTTGGAATCGGCTAGAAAATTATTTTTGGAGTGTGGAGAAAGAGTAGGGCTTGATCCTTTTCATTGTACTCAAACGGAACTTATCATGATTCTTGATGATAAGGTTCGATGTGATGGTGTTAAAAAGCTTATTGTTAAAAGAAAAGAGTTGTTTGACAAACAAGAGGAGATAGAAGCGGCGGATATTATCGTAGATGAAAAAGCTACTTTTGTTCCTCCCATACTTCAAGCAGATGGCAAAAGTTACAAAGGTATTGCAGTAGCAAGTGGAAAAGTTCAAGCAAAAGTAAAAAAAATTACCCATCCTGATCAATATAGCAAACTAAAAAAGGGAGAAATTTTAGTAGCACCTTCAACAGATCCGGCATGGACACCGATGTTTCTCAAAGCATCAGGTATTGTACTTCAAACAGGAGGATATCTCTCTCATGGTTCTATCGTTGCAAGAGAATATGGCATACCAGCAGTAGTAAATATCAGTGGTGTGATGAGTCTGCTTGAAGATGGGCAAGAGATTTTAGTAGATGGGGATATGGG
>CAYUSV010000153.1:0-3592 GCA_964447385.1 uncultured Campylobacterales bacterium
ACAAATAAAATTTTAGTTGGAAAAGATACACGAAAAAGTGGCTATATGATAGAAAACGCAATTATTTCTGGATTAGCTGCTGTTGGTTTTGATGTTAGGCAAATAGGTCCCATGCCAACACCGGCTATCGCATTTTTGACTGAAGATTTAAGATGTGATGCTGGAATTATGATAAGTGCAAGTCACAATGAGTACCAAGATAATGGTATCAAGTTTTTTGACAAACGAGGAAATAAACTCAATGAAAAGATAGAAGCGGAAATTGAAGCTATCTATTTTGATGATGCTATAATTGCTGCAAATCAAGCAACACACATGTCAATTGGACAGACCAAAAGAATTGATGATGTTATTGGAAGATATATCGTTCATATCAAAAACTCTCTTCCAAAATCAATGACACTAAATGGACTCAGAGTTGTATTAGATGTAGCAAATGGAGCAGCTTATAAAGTAGCTCCAACTGTTTTTACAGAACTTGGCGCTGATGTAGTAACACTCAACAATGAACCAGATGGACGAAATATCAATGAAGGTTGCGGAGCACTGCATCCTGGACGATTAGGGGAAGAAGTTCGTCGTTTAAGAGCTGATATCGGTTTTGCTTTTGATGGAGATGCTGATAGAATTGTTGTTGTTGATGAAAACGGTAAAATCACTGATGGTGATAAACTTTTGGGCGTGCTGGCAATTCATCTAAAAGAACAGGATGAACTTGCAAACAACGGCGTAGTTGCTACTGTGATGAGCAATCAAGCTCTTGAAGATTTTTTGATAAGCAAAAAAATTAAAATCTATCGTTGTAAAGTTGGTGATAAATATGTTTTAGAAGTTATGCAAAAAGAGGGATTAAATTTTGGTGGTGAACAAAGTGGTCATGTGATACTTAGTGATTATGCAAAGACAGGAGATGCGTTAGCTGCTGCACTTCAAGTAGTTGCATTAATTCTCAAAAAAGGCACAAAAGCTAGTGAAGTTTTAAATCCATTTGAACTATATCCTCAAATTTTAGAAAATATCAAAATCAAAAAGAAAATTCCTCTTGAAAAAATTGAAGGATTTGATGAAATTGTTAAAAAGTTAGAGACTGAGCATATAAGATCACTTATCAGGTATTCGGGTACAGAAAACCTTTTGAGATTACTTCTTGAAGGAGAAGATAAGATATTGGTACACAAAAGAATGCAGGAACTTTTAGATTTTTTTACTAAGAAACTAAATGGCTAAATCTTATAAAACTCTTTTTACTGCTTTTATTATTGTATTTGTAGTCGATCAAATCATAAAGATAATTTTCTTAAATGGCTTTGGTTGGGAGAGTAAGTGTATCGATCTGGTTTTAACTTTTAATACCGGCGTAGCGTTTTCTATGTTTTCATTTTTGGGACCATATTTGAAATACATTCAAATCGTTCTTCTTGTAGGTGTATTTTCATATATATTTTGGGAGAAAAAGATACTTTCAGAGTATGCTCTGGCACTTGGTTTGATACTTGGTGGAGGAGTTAGTAACGTACTTGATAGGTTTACTCAAAAAGGTGTTGTTGATTATATCTATTGGCATTGTGGATTTGACTTTGCAATCTTTAATCTTGCAGATATGATGATTAATTTAGGTGTTGCTATCATCTTGTGGATAAGCTTTAGGAAAAAGGATTAAGTTAGTGAGATTTATTCTGCTATTTTTGATATTTTTAACATCAATTTATGCAACTGATCCCTACAAAGATATCACTCATTATACATTGGACAATGGTCTTAAAGTCTATCTATATCCTGATAACAAAGCTAAAAATACAGCTATAACTGTTGATGTTAAGGTTGGAATGAAAGCCGAAGATGAGAAAAATGCAGGAATTTCACATCTTGTAGAGCATATCGTTTTTCGTGATCAAAGGGTTAAGGATAGGGATTATTTAGACCTTTTTAAACAAGAGGGTGCTAGCTTTGTAAATGGTTATACAAGATACTATAAAACTCAATATCTTACAACTATCGAAGCTGAAAAATCTTATTGGATTACAGAACAATTTGCACAGATGCTTTTGGACAAAAACGTAACAAATAGAGATTTAGAGGTAGAGAGAGGTGCACTTGAAGTTGAGATAGGTACGCTAACTTGGATAGATAAATATCTACCAAATGGTAAAAATATACTTGAAAATCTTAGAAAACTTTTTCCACCTAGCGAAGATTTTTACGAAAGTGAATTTGGTATTGATCAAAAAGAGAGAAAACGCAACTATCAGACAAAATCGGTATATCGCCTAAATAACCAAAAGTTTACTTTACAAGAGGTACTAAAACATTACAATGATTACTACTACCCATCTAACATGACAGTAAATATTGTAGGTAATTTTAATCTTAAAAAGATGAAAAAAACTATACAAAACTCTTTTGGTAAGTTTGCAGATAGAGAAGGAAAGACAGTTTTAAATGAATATAAAAAGATAGCAGTTTTAAACTCTAAACCTTATAAAAGATATGACATCGATGCAAGAGGCAGTAGAGCTTCAATCGGTACTAAATTTATTGCAAACGATCTTAAAAAAGTTATCATTATAGATAGCTATGTTAAAGATTTAGCAAGAAGATTAAACATAGAGTTTAGGAATAAAAACGGAGAGAGTTATGGTTCATTTGGTTATTTAAACCACCGTCACGATGGAGCAGTTGCATCGGTAAATTTTACCGCAAAACATGACTCGTTTGATAAAAATATAGAGTATGCAAAAAATCTGATCTCAAAAGAGAGAAACGGCGCACTTAATGATAAACTAATTTATGAAGCATTAAAGACAGTAAAAAAAGAGTATGAAGCATATGAACATGATTCAAGCTCTTTGATGGATATAGTTTTTAACTATCAAACATTTCAAAAAGAGTATGATGATATAAAAACACCTTATGAGCTTTTAAACACTATTACACCCGACGAATTTAGAACAGTTTTAAAACAGACTTTTATACCAGAGAATAGTTATCAATTGATATCTCGTGATTATCATTTTTTTCCATATGACTTTATACTGTTTTTTGTTTCACTTACGATTATCATGTTAGTTATGATTTATAAATTTTTTGGTACTCATATAGATAATAGAAAAATAAGAATCCATAGAAGGTTGACTAGTAAATTTATCTCATTTTTTATCATTTTATCATCCGTAATTGTCGCCTCTATCATCACAGAGTGGATTTTTTATCTCATTATGAAGATCTCTCCTGTGAGTCAACTATGGGCAAATGGATATGATACACCAACTTCATATATGGTCTATTTGATTGATTTTTTAATCACTCTTTTTATAACTTATTTGATCATTAAAAAGCTTTTTAATTGGTTTTATATTAAGCTTATTGCAACTGATGAGGCAATTATATTAACAGGTTCTAAAAGTAAATTTATCAAAATTGATGATATCAAAAAGATAGAAGTAGTACCTTGGAGTCTTTCAAAATTTAGTAAAACATATGGCATGTCACTTCTATTTTGGAAACCGCTTTTAAAGATAGTATCTAGTCAAAACAAACGGTTTTATCTAAGATCTACAAACGCAGAACATTTAAAATCTGATTTAGAACATGC
>CAYUSV010000154.1:0-1504 GCA_964447385.1 uncultured Campylobacterales bacterium
AAACCAGATGGTATAGCTTTTGTAATTTTAGGCATAAAATACATAATAGCCATAGTAATTGCAGTGATGATGTACATCCAATAATTTTCATTAAAACTATGAATTAAAATATCACTCCAACTATCCAAAGTATCATAATCACTAGACCTAAAAAACTTTAACTGTGCCAAAGCAATAACAATAGCAAGACCGTTTACAAAACCAAACATAGCAGGTTGTGGAACAAGGCGGATAAATTTACCCATCTTAAAAAGACCAACAAGCACTTGAAGAGTTCCGGCAAAAATAGTTGTCATAAGTATATAATGAAGTATCATTATAGATAACGCCTCACCGCTAAGCTCTGGATAAAGCTCAGATACAGCAAGTCCAAGTCCAACAAAAACAATAGCCACAGCACCGGTAGCCCCACTAATCATGCCAGGTTTTCCACCAAATAAAGCGGTAATAAGCCCCAATATAAAAGCAGCATACATTCCAACAAGAGGGCTAACACCAGCGATAAAACTAAATGCAATAGCCTCAGGAACAAGTGCGACTGCTACAACCATTCCAGAGAGTAATCCATTTTTTATATTAAATTTTTCGTAATTTTTAAGATTTATCAATGTTTTCCCTGTATAATAAAAGTCGCAGATTATACTAAAATAAAAGTTTAAAGATAATTAAGTCATGGATATATTAGAGATACTTTATACAAGAGAGTTTAAAAAAGTAACATATAATGTTAGAAAGATATCCTTAACATCCAAAAAATTACTACTTTTAGGTCCTCGTGGTAGTGGAAAAACTACTATGATTTATGATTATCTTAGCCAAAAAAAAAGAGGAAGTTTTCTCTATATTGATTTTGATGATTTTAGGCTAAGAGATGCAAATATTCAAAATGATTTACCTCAATTTTTAAAAAAACACCACATTTCATTGCTGGTGATGGAAAATTTTGATTTTAGTTTTGAGATTCCAACTGGTTTGGAAGTAATTGTTAGTACAAACAGCAAACAAGCGTTGGAAGGTTTTGAGTCTGTTGTATTGTATCCTCTTGATTTTGAGGAGTTTATCTCATTTGACAAAAGAGAGTTAAATATTGAAGCAATTTTTGCTACTTATGCTGCATATGGTACATTTCCTACGATGCATTTTCAAAATAAAATTGATTTTGTCAAAACATATCAAGATTTTATAAAGCGTTTTTGTGAGAATGAGTTACAAAAAAGAGTACTTGGACTACTCTCCCTGCATCAGGGCAAGGTAGTCTCAATTTATGCTCTATTTTGTGAAATTAAGCAAAAAATTAAGATATCTAAAGATACATTTTACGCATATACAAAAAAATTACAAGATGAGTATGTTCTTTTTTTAGTTGAAAAATTTGACTCAAAAAAGAGTCCAAAAAAGCTATATCTTATCGATTTTGCACTCAGAAGTGCTTTGAGCTTTGAGAAAGATTTTATCAAAAGATTTGAAAATATAGTTTTTTTAGAGCTTATGAAACGCCAAAAGA
>CAYUSV010000154.1:1604-3565 GCA_964447385.1 uncultured Campylobacterales bacterium
GCAGTTACAAGCTCGGATGATATAATATCTTTGTATCCCATTTTTAGTATATCTATGCCATCTTTACCTTTTGCAACAAATAGTGCCTCTTTGGATACTGCTATATCTTCAGCACTTCCTGATAGTTTTATAGTTGTTATTTTACCATTTTCATCAGATTTTAATGGTTTGTTTTTATCTGTTGTTGATTTTGTTTCAGTTTTACTGTTATCTGTTGGATTACTGCTACCGCCACATCCTATTAGAAGTAGTGCTTGTATCAAAATTAGACTAATTGTCATTTTTTTCATCTTTAGCTCCTTGCTAATCGTAAGATCGGATATTTGACTCTTTTTTTAAATATATGATATGATAATTGGATCTAATGAGTAAAAAGGAAACAGATTATATGTTATGTGGTATTGATGAGGCAGGAAGAGGGTGTTTAGCGGGACCTTTAGTAGTAGCAGGGGTGATACTTCAAAATGGTGTTGAAGGTTTGGCTGACTCTAAAAAACTTAGTGAAAAAAGACGTGAAATGCTATATGATCAAATTGTGAAAAATGCGGATTATGAGGTAGTATTTACAGACAATAAAACAATTGATGAGATTGGTCTATCTCAAGCGATTAAAAACTCAATCATTCAAATCATAAATGCACTCAGTCCAAAACAGACTATCATGGATGGAAATACCTCTTTTGGAGTAGTTGGAGTTGAAGCTATCATCAAAGCTGATACAAAGATACCTGAAGTAAGTGCAGCAAGTATTTTAGCAAAAGTGAGCCGTGATCGTTACATAGTAGAACAAGCTTCAAATTTTCCACTATATCAGTTTGAAAAACATAAAGGATATGGTACTGCTCTTCATAGGGAGTTAATTAAAGAGCATGGGTATTGTGATTTGCATCGTAGGTCTTTTAAGATTAAGGGTATTTAAGGTTGGGATGTGTATATCAATGGTCTTAAAGATCCAACACTTCGGCGTATATCGATAGAAATTAGAGATTTCAAATCCCACGGCTTTAAGATCGTACAATTAAGTGATATTCATATCGGAAATATTATAAAAAAAGATTTTGTACAAAGAATGGTTCAAAAGGTTAATGATTTAAAGCCTGATCTTATTGTTATTACAGGTGATCTTGTGGATGCAGAAATTGAAACGATCAAAGAAGATTTAGAGCCTTTAAAAAACCTTCGCTCAAAACATGGTACATATTTTGTGTTGGGAAATCATGAGTATTATCATGATCCTATAATTACGATGCAGCACATTAAGACGCTTGATATCATTATCTTGGAAAATGAGTCTGTACAGATTGAAAATCATTTCAATTTGGTTGGTTTGAATGATCACTTTGGACATCGTGTCGGAATTTTGGAGCCGGATTTACCAAAAGCCTTTACCGGTGTTGATCAAACTTTGCCGACTATCGTACTGACACATCAACCCAAAATGGTAAAAGAGTTGGAAACTTATAAGCCTGATCTCATCGTCTCAGGGCATACCCATGGTGGGCAAATTTTGCCTTTTGGCTTATTGGCACTTTTAGATCAGCCTTATCTTGGTGGATTGTATACTCACAATGAAGATACGCAGATATTTGTCTCCAAGGGCGTTGGATTTGGGGGTGGGCTGGCTATTCGTGTGTTTGCAGATAATGAAATTGTAGAAATAGAGTTAAACACTAGATTATGCAAATGACAAATATCAAATATCTTTATGAATGAATTACTCGTGCAATCCTCTTCAAAAGATTCTAAGATATGTATTGAGTTTGATATAAGTTTAATGAACTCTCTAAGGTAGAAAATTTCCAACAACCACGATAAAATCATCACACCTCTTGACAATTACTAAGTTTTTCACCCTCCATTCCAAGTAAATTACCAGTAGAGCTTCTCAATATCTGAACAACTCTAGCTAAATCTTTAAACACACCACCAATAGTTTTAGGTTCATTCTCAATTCTATTAAC
>CAYUSV010000155.1:0-3502 GCA_964447385.1 uncultured Campylobacterales bacterium
ATATAATAAAATTACCTAACAAAGTGACGAGACTGTGAATTTAGTCCCAAATAAGTCGTTTTGATAGTTAATTTTGGTACTATATTTTTACTAGAAATTTGTAAATAAAAAATATCCTCTAAAAAATAAGCTATATAACGTGCAGACAGCAAGATATACACTGCTATTTTTTCTCTTATTTGGCTTAGGTTGTTCTCTTTTATAGCAATACAGAGTTTTTTGAACAGAGTTATCCCTATGAGGTTTAATCCGAGGAGGGTCTAATTCCCTGACCTTCCAGGTCGTAATAAATATATTTATCAAGTGTTCAGCAATGATAAATTCAAAACCTACTAATACCTTGTACTCTGCAATGCCATTAAGCTAAGCCCAAAAAACCCCACCATAAGAAAAAGGTGGCAACTGACACTTGTGATATTCTCAAAAATTGCACTTCGGATTTAAATCTTAGATTTCTTTTATAACTACAACTATTTTTAACTTCTTTTATATTTAAGAAATATATTTTATTTTTTATAAATAAAATATATCTTTATTGTGTTATAATGTCTTCTTAAAAAATTTATGAGGAGTAAATAAATGAATAGAACAAAATTTTCAGCACTTGCAGCAGGGTTGGTTTTTGCAGTTAGTGCAAACGCAATTGAAATGACAGATTATAAACTTGCAGAGAGTTTTTATGATGAATCTTATGTCGGTATGAACTTTGATTTAAAAAATGGTAATCAGGATCAAACAAGTTATAACGGAAGTTTCACAGGGGATTATAGGGCAAAATATAACTCTATTCCTTCTGCTTGGGATTTTAATGTTGATGGTAAAGCAGATATTTCTCGTGGTGGAAATGATGCTGATGATAGTGAAGATAACTATATAATCAATGCAAATGGACACTATGATAAATATCTAGAGAGTTATGAAAATGTTTTTTTGTATGGCTCTGGAGAGCTTGGTCTTAGAAAACTTACAGGAGCAGGTAGTGCAGATGATCCTTTTGTAAAATTAGGAGTTGGTGTCGGTTATGGTCGTATGTACAACGCTACGCCTCTTGCAAAAACGCTAAGAATTGCTGATGATTTAAGAGATTATGGAGTTATTTCAGAGCTTGATGATGATGCTTTACTTAAATTAGCAAATGTTATAGATAGAGAGTCAGAGTTTAAAAGCAAACACGGTCTTAGTGAGTATAAAAAGTATTGGTTTGAAGCTATGGAAGAGGTGATTAAAGCTGCTGGAGCACTTAAAAATGATACGCTAGGTGCATTTGGAATTGTAAGAATTGATGAAATTCTTTTTACTGAGAGAGTAAGTCCAAGATATCATGGGTGGTTAGTTAGGGCTGGTGTTGGTCAGATATTATCAAACTATGATGGTAAGAGTACAGATCCTACATTGGATTTGATGTTTGAGTATGGTAAACCTATCGGTTATATGTCTCAGTTTTACAATGTGGCAAAATATAGTACTATCTTAGCTGATGAAGTGGGACACATATTTACAAATAATATGTCTTATACTTATGAAGTTTCTAACGCAATTGATTGGGAAAATAGTTGGAATTTTAGATATGACAAAGCATCTGATGTTGCTATAAAAGATATTTATACAAATAGAGTTTCTTCAACATTTAGATTTTATCTTGCAAATAGACTTAGTTTTAATACAACGCTATCTCTAACTAGTGTTGAAGATGATATTAACAATGAAAATGAAGATTTAGAGACTAGATTTAATTTTGGTATTACTTATCGTCTAAAATAATCTTTTTAATACAGGGTTTTTGCCCTGTGTTTGGATTGGCTACAAACTATCATACTCTACTAAATTATCCAAATTCCCATAAACTATATTGCCATCTGTTTTTTGTAAAATAAATCCAATCTCTGGATGATTTAGTAAAAGCCTCAAAGCTTCAAGCTCACTCATCACTCCAACTGCTGTAGCAAAAGCATCGATAAGAGTATTGTTGGCAATAGTAAAAAGAGAGATTGATACAAAATCTCTGCCTTGTTTTTTTGTTTTAGGGTTTATGAGATGGTGGTTTGAGCTGTTTTTTATAAATCGTCTATAAGTTCCGCTGGTTGATATTGAGGTATTTGCATTTACTGTCTTAAGTTTGAAGTTTGGGTTGTTTTTAGATGCAGACTCTATAAAAATTTCAGAAGGATTTATCACTCTTATGTCTCCACTTAGTGCGATAATTCCACTTTTTATACCTTTTATTTTATAATATATTGCGACTTTATCAACCCCATACCCTTTTGCTATGCCACCCAAATCGATGGTAATATCTGTATCTAATGTTATATTTTTACCTTTAGTTGATATCCCTTTTATATTTAATTTTGCATCTTTTATCTGTGCTTTGGTTGGGATCTGTTCATCTTCGCCAAAGTGGTAAAGTTTTTTTGTTAAAGAGCCGATTGTGATATCAAAATATCCATTTGTTAGATAGTATAACTCTCTACTTTTTTTAATTATTTCCAAGAGATAAAAATCTTTATCTATTTTTTTTGTAAGATTTAGTTGATAAACTTTAGCTTTAGGTTGATAGCTAGAGAGTGACATCTCTATATCTCTTAAGATATTAAATCCATTTGTAATCTCTTTTGCATGTAGTGAGGGCAGGGTGATGGTTGCGTAAGTGCCCATTAAAACTTGTGTTCGTTTTATGGAGTCTGCAGATAGAGTGATTATAGATAACAAAATTATTAAATATCTCATGTTTTATGATACAAAAAAATACTTAGATTTGTAGTAATAAAGCCAATTCATAGTAAAATGAAGTAAATCACGCTTAAGGTATAAAATCTATGTTTGAAATGGTAATCGGATTAGAAGTTCATATCCAGTTAAATACAAAAACAAAAATATTCTGTTCATGTCCTACTTCATTTGGTGAAGCGGAAAATGTAAATGTCTGTCCAGTCTGTTTAGCACTCCCCGGTGCTCTTCCTGTACTTAATATTGAGGCGGTTAAAAAGGCTATCAATTTAGGTGAAGCGATAGGTGCAACTGTACATAAAAAATCAATTTTTAATAGAAAAAACTACTTTTATCCCGATCTTCCAAAAGGATATCAAATCTCTCAATTTGAGATACCTATCGTAGAAGGCGGTGAGCTTGTTATCGATTTTGAAGATGGTTCACAGAAGAGTATAGGAGTTACAAGAGCACATCTTGAAGAGGATGCTGGTAAAAATATTCACCACGGGAGTGAGAGTCATGTAGACTTGAACCGTGCTGGAACACCTCTCTTGGAGATTGTTAGTGAGCCTGATATGAGAAGTGCAAATGAGGCTATCTTGTATCTTAAAAAACTACACTCAATTGTAAGATATTTAGATATATCTGATGCCAACATGCAAGAGGGGTCATTTAGATGTGATGTAAATATCTCTATCAGACCACACGGAAGCCAAAAGCTTTATACTAGAGTAGAGATAAAAAACATGAATTCATTTAAATTTATCCAAAAAGCAATTGCATATGAGTATACTCG
>CAYUSV010000156.1:0-3428 GCA_964447385.1 uncultured Campylobacterales bacterium
ATATAGTTTTATAAGAAGTCTAATTTGGATTTAGGGAGGGATTATACCATGATAGCTTGTGATTTAGGATCAAATAGTTTTCGAGTGGTGGAGATTGACTGTGTGAGTAAAGAGCGCATTTGTGAGTTTGAAAAGATAGTTAAAACTGCACACGGCATTACCCAAAGTGGAAAAATAGATAAAAATGCACAACAAAGAATCATTCAAGCTATCAATGAAGCAAAAAAACAGTTTGATTTAATCAATGCTTATGCCGTAACAACAGCGGCTATGAGAAAAGCTACAAATGCATATGAAGTTTTAAAAAATATCAAAGAGCAGACTGGAGTTAAATTTAAGATAATTGATGCAAAAATGGAGGCAAAATATACCAAAATAGCGGTTGAAAATAGACTCCATTTGGAAAATATATATCCAAAAAGCTACATGTTGATGGATTTAGGAGGTGCATCAACTGAGCTTATTTTTGATGATTTTGATAAGAGTTTTGATATTGGAATTGTAACTATGGTAGATAAATATCCTCTCTCATCTATAAAAGATGGTATAAAAAAAGAGTTTGTCAAGATAAGAGAGTTTGCAAAAACTGTAAAAAAGCCACAAACTTTTGTAGCAACAGCAGGAACTCCAACCACAATAGTCGCTTTTTTAAAAGGGATGGATTATGAACATTATGATTATCGTCTTGTTAATGGAACTATTTTAACGGTTAAAGATATTCAAGTGGTTTTACAAAAACTTTTAGCTCTTTCATTTGATGAGCGCAAAAGATGGGTAGGTGTTGGTAGAGATGATTTGATAATTGCCGGTATTTTGATATTTAAAGAGATTATAGAAATTTTTGGATTTACACAAGCTGTTATAATTGATGATGGGCTTAGAGAGGGTGTTGCTTTGAGCATGTGCAGGTAGTTTTCAGCAAACTTTTATAAAAAATTATCTATTATAATGGTCTTTAACCAATCAATCATATAAGAATTTAAATGTATAAAAATTTTATAAACTTTTTATATCTTCTACTTGCTCTTCAAATCACGCTACATGCAGATTGGACTAAAAGTCTTGGTGAGCTTCAGGATAACCAAAGTCTAAAAATCAGCTACTTAAATGGCTTATTAACAAAACGAACTTATGGTATTTATAAAATCGATAAGTTAAAATCTAGAGATGATGTTATGGCTTTGTATGCAAAAACTGATAATATCTTATATTGGTTTGGTGAAGGTGGAGAGTTAAACTATAATATTTTTAACATGATTGAAGCTATCAAATTCTCAGAAAATGAGGGGTTAGATCCAAATAGATATCATTTGAGCGAGATAGAGTTTTTATACAAAAAGATGACCAATGGTATGCTTTTTGAAGAAAAAGATCATAACCTTGGAGTTACTAAGCTAGATATACTTTTAAGTGATGCTTTTTTTACACTCATAAGTGATTTAACAAACTCTCAAATTGATTATAATGAAGCCCAAAAAATTCTTTATACCAACTCTGAAAAAAATGATGTTAATTATCGTTGGGAAGCAGATGTGTTAGACTTTGATAAGATACAGATGCTTGAAGGCTTAAAAATTACAGGCGATTTTGTTGATGGTATTTACTCCCTAGTGCCTGATAATGTAATCTATAAAGATTTAAAAAATGCCTATTTAAAATATAAAGATATATTAGAACAAGGTGGTTTTGTAAAAGTAAAATCTGGTAAAAATCTAAAAGTTGGTTCAATATCAAATAGAGTGGTTCAATTAGCACATCGATTAAATCAAAGTGGTGATCTTGACTCTTTTGATAAAGAGAGTAAAAAATTTGATAAAAAACTCAAAAATGCACTTAAAAGATTTCAAAAACGCATGGGGATTTGGCCATCAGGTATATTAAACGCTACTACGATCAAAGCTTTAAATGTACCAATTCAAAAACGGCTTTCAAAGATCAAGTTAAATCTTAATCGTGCTCGTTGGGAGAGAGATAGCTTTAATTTTAGATATATTTTGGTAAATATCCCAGAATTTATGATGCGTTTTAAAGATGGAGATAATTTACAACTAGAATCTAAAGTAATAGTTGGTAAAAAACAAAACCCAACACCAATTTTTCAAGCTAAAATGTCATATGTTGTATTAAACCCCAAATGGAGTGTGCCAAACTCCATTGTTGCTAAAGAGTTTTTAGAGCGTATCCAAGAAGATCCGTACTATTTTGAAGATAGAGGTTTTAAAATATATGACGGCTGGAGAAAAAATCGTAAAGAGGTTGATTCATTTGATGTAGATTGGTTTGAGTATGATGATGAGAGTAAAATTCCGTTTAATATAGTAAAAGAACCAGGTGTTAAAAATCCTTTAGGTAATGTAAAATTTATGTTTCCTAACAGTCATGCGGTTTATATGCACGATACACCATCTAAAAATTTATTCAAAAAACCAGTCAGAGCTTTTAGTCATGGATGTATTAGGCTTTACAAGCCACAAAAACTTTTAGAGTTTATTAGTAGTGATTATCTTGGAAATGCCTATGAAGCGGTAAAAACAAAGCTTGAAACTGGTGAAAATATATCAATTAGTTTAAGTAAAAAAATACCGATTTATATTAGATACTATACCTCATATGTAGATAATAATGTGGGAGTTATCTTTAGTCAAGATGTTTATGGATACGATAAAATACATCAAAAATTACTTGAAAAAAACAATTAAATTAATTTATTTCTTGTTTTGTTTACTTTTTTCTGTTAGACTTGCAATCTGTTTTTTAAAATTTGTAGAAAAATAAGGAGCATTTTTGGATAGTGATATAGTTAGCAATGCTAAAAGTATTCAGGTTTCAAGAAGAGGTTTTTTAAAAAAGTCAGCAATCTTAGTCGGTGGTGCAATTATCTCTCAAAAAGAGCTTTTTGCAAACACAGCAGATGTAAAGACGATTAAACTGCACAATATACATGACAATAAAATTTATAATGCAGAGTTTTTTGAAAAAGATTATTATAAATTAGAAGGACTTTTTGAAGTCAATAAAGCTTTTATAGATTATAGAGCACATGAAATTACAAGAATAGATGTTGATTTGATTAATCTTATGTATGAGATAAATCTTCATATTGGTCTTGATAAAGAGTTTAGTATTATATCTGGATATAGAAGTCAGCGTACAAATAATAAGCTTCGAAAGACAATGAATGGGGTTGCCAAGGATAGTTATCATGTCAAGGGTAAAGCTGTGGATATTTATGTTCCTGGTGTAAGGCTAAGAAAATTGAGAGATGTTGCAGTAGGGCTTGGTCAGGGTGGTGTAGGGTACTATCCTAGTTCAAATTTTGTTCATATTGATGTTGGTCCGGTTCGGACTTGGAGAAGAGGTTAAGCCTCTTCTTTAAGTAGCAGTCCAGAACTAATTTCACATTTTAACGATAAGAGAAAGGCATATAT
>CAYUSV010000157.1:0-3425 GCA_964447385.1 uncultured Campylobacterales bacterium
TATATCCTGACTTCATCGCTATTTGTGTGATATTCTCTTTGTCTATCTGCATCTGAAAAAGTGCTCGTTCTAGTTGTATCCTTTTGATATACTTGTTGAGTGTCTCACCCGTATATGCTTTAAAGATACGATGAAAGTGGTAGTAGGAGTAGCCTGAAGCGGCGATCAAGTCTTCTATGGTGATATAGTCTAAATTATCCTCAATCACCGTTAAGATTTTTTGCATCGTATCGCTATAGTTTTCCATACAAAAAGTATACTAAAAGAAATATTCGCCCTCTATTAAAACCTCATAGTTATTAGGAAAACCACCATACTCACTCTCTTTACTCCCTTGATAATTTCTAAGGTAAAAGTTGGTCTGCAAACTATCATCATAAGCATATTCCACTCCGACTTGACTCAATGTACTACCATCATAGGGATTGAGCCAAGCCAAAAGCGATGCGTCTAGATTTGTCTGTATATCGCTGGCTCGTGAAAAGATAAAGAGTGAATCTTGACTCATGATAGACTCATCTTCTGCACTTTTTCCACGCAATGCACTTAGTGTTCCACCAATAGAAGGGTTTTGTCTTCCTAAAGCAAACCAATCCTTCCAATCTCCACTATCCAATCCAGCACTATTGAAGATGTACTCTACCGTCGTGATGATGTTGGACTCACTGGTGTAGTTGAACCCTACTGAGACTTCATCTATATAAGATTTCTCTTGGATAAATCTCTTTTCTATCATAGGGTGTACCGATATCGAATTGATGTTTTTTGTGATATCATTCTGTGCTTTTTTGAGTGAATTTTCCACATAAAATATCCAGCTACTATAGACATAGCTAAGGTTGATACCAAAGTTCAAATCATCTTCATTGTAGTGGAGTATCACCGACGAAGTTATATTTTCAAAACCACTATAATCAATATACAAAGAAGCCCTATCATGATAGTTGGTCTCATCTAGGTGTAAGCCTATGTGTTTGGCGTTGCTTAAAAAGGTATTTTTACTCAAAGATATTTTAGGAGAGTAAATCCCTTTTAGTGTAAATGTATCTAAAAAGAGTATTTCACTAAAGAGCAAAGCACCCAAACGGTTATCTTTTCGCTCTTTTGTGTCATTTGACAAAGTCAATGATGTCGTACCTTTAAAGTAGTCTGTTGGGTTATATCCGCGTGCCACACCCTCTTTGATATTGATTCGTCCTACTTCATAAAAAGAGATTTTTGCAAATTCTCCTTGGTAGTATAACTCTTTGACATTAAAACTTTGACTATCTTTATCTGCAATCACGCGAAAGTCATAAAAATAGTGTGCTTCTTGCCGCCGTGCGTTGAAATAAAAAATCTTAGCATCGTTTTTGTGTGAGTTTTTCAAAAAGCTTATTTTACTGCGGAGATTGACTTTGCTTTTATCCTCTTCAAAAATACTCACATCGCTATCTATCTCATCCAAAAAGTCTAGTTCGTCTGCCTCTATTATGATAGAAAGGGCAAGCAATAGATATAAAAACTTCATACCTACTCCTCATGAAACTTAGAGAGATACTCTTTGTTAAACCATGCATCAGGCATCTCTTTTTCCATAGTGTTAGCAAACTCCATTTTTGTTGCCTTGGTCGAATCTACCCCGTCAAATATCAACACTTGTGTGGGGCGAACTTTTCCCAAAACCTCTTTAAACTTACGGTAATAACTCTTTTTTAACAAGTCTCTATTTGCAGAGTAAAACTTGGCGCGTATTGGGTAGAAATTTTCTACATCGACCCAGTACTCCACAAAAGGATAACTCACATCATCATTCAATGCTTTCATCGATATCTTGTAACACGCGCGTTGTTTTTTTGTCCCATCTTTGATGAGCTTTTCTCCTTCTAGCGTCAAGGAATAATCTCTGGCAAAGTTGGCACTCATGACATCCGCACTTGAAGATTGTCCCATGAGGCGTTGTTGTGGTGACATCTGAGCGATAGCTTTTGAGTTTGGATCATAGAGCCACATGGTGTTGCCATTTCTAAGGATGAGCTTATCTTTGTCTTTTTTAGGTTTTAAGATACGCACCAAGGTTTTAAACTGCCCATCATCCTCTTTGGAATAAATGGAGATAAGCATGCTGTCAATTTTTTTCGCTTTTTTATACTCGGTGATAAGCCCCTTTTGATAAAAAGAACTACTTGGATTTCGTATCTTGTCACTCTTTTGTACTATCTCTTGTGCAGAAGGCGACGCCAAAAGCACTGTTGCTATGGTCAGTAATATTAGTAAAATCTTCATCTTCTATCTCCTTTGATTGATGATAGTAGTATAAAGGATTTTGAGGTTTAATGCTTTTCCAAAATTGCTAAAGTGAGAAACTTTCTATCAGTCTCTCACCATATATCAGTTATGCCTCAAAGCATCCACTATCGGCATTTTAGAAGCTCTTATCGCTGGAAGCAACGATGAGATGATACTGATGAACACCAAAAATACCCAAACACCTACTATCAAAGCAGGGTTATCCAAAAGATTAAACACAAGTTGTGTAGGTTCTGAAACATTAGGTGGTGTCCACATCAGACCGATACGGTTGATAACAGAGGTTATCAATAGCGCCAAAGCCACACCCATTGTCGCACCAAATATCCCGATAATCGTCCCTTCAAGCAAAAAATAAGTCCTAACACCACTGCGTCTAAGACCCATAGAACGAAGTGTTCCTATCTCGTTAAATCGCTCCATAATGCTCATAGTCATCGTGTTTGAAACGGTAAATATTGCGATAAGTCCGATGATAAGTGAAACAAAAGCAAATATCACCGAAAACATCCCGATGACTTTTTGAATCTGTGGGTTAAAGGTGCTAAGCTTTATCACTTCCAAGTCCAAGCTATTTTTTTGAAAAAAGTATTCTAACAGTGTGGCTACTTTATCGATATCTTCAGGTGACTTTAGTTGTACATTTATAGTATTGACCTTTTTAGTATCGTTACCATAGACCAATGTTTGTACAAGGTGTAACGGCATTGCAATAAATCTATCATCCATCTCTTTGCTTGTCTGTTTCCATACTTTTTCAACAGGCAGTCGAACGATATTTGGTGCACCTTTTGAAGAGGTAGCCAAAAGCGTAAGCGTCGCTACTTGGGAAGTAGGTGCATCTTCTATAAAGTTTGCAATATCTTCATCGATAGGGGCATCATTGAGTTCCTCTTTTTTTTGTTTACAACCCTTTATCTGCAAGGCTTCACAGTAGTTTAGATTTATAGCCAAACCTTGCCCTATCAGTCCACCACCCTGATACTCTTTAAGGGCATTCTTTTCTGAGGGCATATTGATACCATAACCATCCCATGACTGCATCTTAAGTTGTTCTTCTGCTACTAGACCAATCCCCACAAAAGTTTGAGAGCTATTTTTAGCATAGTTTCCTGCAATCCCTCCAATAGTCAACG
>CAYUSV010000158.1:0-3363 GCA_964447385.1 uncultured Campylobacterales bacterium
TATTATATCAAGTTTTCAGATAGTGTGCAACATCTTTTTTTATCCTATCATCAAGACTCTTTGGTGAAAGTACCTTTATATACGGTAGCCATTTTTTGATAAGTGGAAGTAGCTCCATATCATTGTTTATCTGATAAGTCATTATCATATCACCGTTCTCTTTTGTTTCGATTATTCGTTGAGATTTTAGATGTTTTTTGACACGAAAATATCTAGCTATCATAGCATCTATTCGAAGAGTTACTTCATAATTTCTATCTTTATAGTTTTGAAAAAGAGACTGAAAATCTTCTATAAATTTTTCAGCTTCTATCTCTCTTTGAAAAGTTTGAGGTAGGAGTTTGAGGTGTGTGACAAAGTTGATACGAAAAAACTTAAAACCATAGTTAAACTTGTAGTTTTTAGTCACCACTGCTAGATACCAATTGCCCTCTGCAAATACAATCTTGAGTGGCTTTACCATCTCCAAATCTCTAGGCTTGATTTCGCAAAAAGTAAGATTTACATAGCGTCTTTGAGAGATAGCTTCTTTTATATCATCCAAAAAAGAGCTATTTAGTATCTCTATAGGTTTTTCATGGATATGATAGTAGATTTTTGACTCTCGTCTGATCTGTTTTATCATAGGAAATTCATCTTGATCAAAAAAGGAGAGCAGTTTGTCATCAAAAAGTGTGATAAACTCAAAAAAAGCTTTGAGGTTGTTGCTATTTTGTTCATTTTGGATAAAACTATAAAGGTTTTCACTATCTTGGAGTATATACTCTCCTCGGCTTGGTTGATAAAGCCTATCACCAAAAAACTCTTTTAAAAGTTTGATATCTCTTTGAATAGATCGTTTATCAGTCTCAAAATAGTCACTTAACCTGTCACTATTTATGCTTTGGTTGTCAAAAAGCATCTGAAGTATCTTTAAAATTCGTTTGGATTGAGACATGTTTGTACCTTTGTCATAAAATAGTAGTGTAGTATAAAATAGTTTAGTGACAAGTAGTGTCACTAAATCTATTTTTTAATTTGGCATAATATATCTTGATCGATAATTTCACCAATACTTTTTAACTGCTTTTTTAGTTGCTTTTTTATATCAGGAGAGTGTTTTTGTAAATTTACATGTGTTAGTTTGTTACGAAGCTCTTTGAGCAAAATATACTGTTGTGTAATTTTTTCAAAGAGAGCTTTGTTATCTTTATAAAGAGTTTTAACTTTATTATCATAAAAGTTTGGTCTATAATTTTCTATACTCTTTTGTGTGATAAAACTTATAACATCTTGATTAAGTTTGTATGTGTCAAAATTTTTCCAAGCATAGTCATTGATAATCTTTTTTTTGTAGAAAACATAACTACAATAAAATCTTATCGCTTCAAACAGATAAGTCAAAGAGAGCAATATATAGTTTTTTTCAAACATCAAATCAGCAACTATAAGATACTGTTTGTAGATTGGTTTTTGGCTAAAATCATCAAAAACAGAGAGTGTCTTTTCTACATCTTCAAATAACTCTTTTAGATGGTCAAATCTTTTATCCTCTTTTGCTCTTTTAACTGTTATCAAAAGGTTTTTATAGGAGCTTTGGAGTGTATAAAAATCATTTGAAAGAAGTGCTTTTGAAAAGTTAGCAAAAGGCAGGGTTTCAAAACCTTTGATATCTATACTATCTACAAAATTTAGTGTTCTTATAAAGCCTGTTAACAGTAGTGAGAGTTGCACGATATCTAAATACTCATCAAGATTGATGTATTCATATTTTTTGTGTTCAATAACCTGTTTTGCAAAGATGATTGTTAAGTTACTTTGGTTCAAAAACCGATGTAAAGTAGCCGAAAATATAGCAGATATCGGCTGATGACGAAAACCGTGCGTGATATCTAAAAGCACCTCTTTGCCATTGGCATCTGAAATCAACTCATATATTTTTTCAAAGATATCATCAAGAGAATTGTCTTCAATCTCTAAAAATCTTACTCTATTTTTTGAAAAATTTAATAACTTTTTTTGAAAATCTATAGCTTTTTTAGTCCCTAAAAAATAGAACTCATCATCATAGTTTTGAAGAAGCATATCTGTAGCATTGTGATAATCTCCACTTGTTTTATTGAGTATTTCACAATCATAATAAGCAGTTGTTTTATTGAGTTTTTCTCTATCCATTCCCGACAAGCCTAAAATAGAAATAATAACCATCTTCTCTCCTCTAAAAATAATACTTTATCTCATTTAGATGTTTAACAACGCTTCTGTACTTGCCATCTGCAAACTGTGTAACCTCTATATCCCAATAGTTTTGTATACTCATCCCCAAAAGTAAAGCGATAGTTGTAGGCATAGAGTAGACAAGCTTGATATGTGTACAAGTTTGTTGAAGGGAGTTTATGACACCATATATCTCTTGATTTGCACGGATAAAATCTTTTGGCTCTTTTATAGTCGCTCCTATGGTACTTTGTAGATGCACAATGGGCTCTTTTAGTTTACCAAGTGCAACTTTATGAGATGCCATATCGATAGCCACAGTCACACTATCTTTTATCTCGCCTATAATCTCTTTTTTGATGATCCTAAACTCTTCTATATGCTCTTTATACTCTCGTCCACTAATTTCTAAAGAGATACTGTAACTATCAGAAGATTTGTTGTACTGATAGAGTGTAACACCTTCAGTTCCCATCATAGTGCCTACTAAAATGGCATTTGCGATAGGTCCTATATAGACTATATGAAAATGGATATTTTTTGGAGTTTGTGCCTCTAGTTTTTTGATATCGTGTTTGGTTATCTTTAGAAAGTCTATGAAGCGTTTTTCATCAAAAATATCTCCATCATATTTAAAAATAAGGTCGTTTTCAATGATATTGAAATACTTTTTGAGATTTCTTTTGTGATGAGGATACTCTTTATCTAAAATCTCAAACAGTGAATCTAATGCTGTTTTTGAATCTGCTGGATTTGAGATATTAAAAACTATTGGAATTGACACATTTTGCGAAGAGTAGATTTTTGCCTTTTTGTATTCATCATAGACAGCATAAGCTATGACTACCAAAGCTATCATGATAACAGCAAAATAACCACCGCCAAACTGATCAGAAACAAGCCCACCTAAAGCTGCAAAAACAAGGGCAATTTGTGCATATATGTTTGAGAAAATATTATGAAGCATCAGTTTTGTACTTCGCTTTTTGATACTCTCCATCTTTTTTGTTGCCAGTTCCTAGTGAACTTATCAATATCTTTGCCATACATTAACCTTTTAATTATTTCCTTCAAACAGTAGATGTTTGATAAGTTTTATGAGTATATCTTTCTCTTTGGGGTCACTGCTAGCTACTAAAAGAGTAAGTGTTGTTAGTGCATTTTCAT
>CAYUSV010000159.1:0-3332 GCA_964447385.1 uncultured Campylobacterales bacterium
TTACTTAGAGTTTAACCCCTTTTTTAGTATTATCCTTGAAAAATTAAACAAGGAAATTATACATGTCAACTGTACAAATTTGGCACAATCCCAGATGTAGCAAATCAAGAAATGCTCTTGAGCTTTTAAAAGAAGAGGGGATTGAAGCAGAAGTTATCAAGTATTTAGATACTTCGCATACAGCAGATGAGATCAAAAACCTTTTATCTATGTTGGGTTTGAGTGCAAGAGAGATTATGCGAACTAAAGAGGATATATATAAAGAGTTAGAGCTTAAAAATGAAAATGATGAATATAGACTCATCCAAGCGATGGTAGAAAACCCTAGACTAATTGAGCGACCGATAGTGATAAAAGATGGCAAGGCTGTTATCGGTAGACCGATTGAAAATATTGTAAAATTGATAAAGGGTTAAGATGTTTTCAGCGGTAAATTTAAGACAACAGTATGGTAAGCGAGTACTTTTTGAGAAGATAAATATCACTTTTGATAAAGGTAAACGATATGGACTTATCGGGGCAAATGGGGCAGGGAAGAGTACTTTTTTGAAGATTCTTTCAGGTGAGATTGAGCCATCAAGCGGTGAAGTTCAAATTCAGCCAGGGCTTAAGATGGGGGTTTTAGGACAAAATCAATACGCTTTTGAGGATTTTACACTCACAGATGCGGTGCTTTATGGAAACAAACGCTTGTATGATGCGCAAAAAGAGAAAGAAAAACTCTATATGGAGGGTGATTTTGAAGATGATGCAGTTAACAATCGTCTAGCAGAATTAGAGATAATTTGTGCAGAAGAGGATCCAACATATGAGTCTGAAGTGCATATCGAAAAACTTCTTGAAGCTCTTGGTTTTGAAGCTTCTATGCATACAGAAAAGATGAGTTCACTTACAGGTGGTGATAAGTTTAAGATTTTATTAGCTCAGGTGTTGTTTCCAAAGCCAGATATTTTACTACTTGATGAGCCTACAAACAACCTTGATATTGAAGCTATCTCATGGCTAGAGTATGAGCTAAAGCGACATGACGGTACGATTATTGTTATCTCTCATGATAGGCATTTTTTAAACTCTGTTGTTACTCATATTCTCGATGTTGATTTTAAAAATATTCGTGAATTTACCGGAACTTATGATGATTGGTATATCGCTGCAAATTTGATAGCCAAACAAAATGAAGCAGATAGAAGTAAAAAACTAAAAGAGAAAGAACAGTTAGAGAGCTTTGTCAGACGATTTTCTGCAAATGCTTCCAAAGCAAAACAGGCAACAAGTCGTCAAAAACAGCTTGATAAATTAAATATTGGCGAGATCCAAGTTTCAAGCAGGAGAGATCCAAGCATCATGTTTAAACCATGTCGTGATATTGGGACAGAGGTACTTGAAATAAATGAAATTAGTAAAAGTTATAGTGATGAAAAAGTGCTTGAAAATATCTCATTTAAGATAGAAAAAGGGGACAAGATAGCTCTTATTGGGACTAATGGAGTTGGAAAAACTACACTACTTGAGATTATCACAGAAAACTTAAAACCAGATAGTGGAACTCTAAAATGGGGACAGACAATACATACAAGTTATTTTCCACAAAACACAACTGACCGAATAAAAGGTGATGTAAATCTCTATGGATGGCTTCAGGGATTTAGTAAAGATTGGCATATAGATGAGCTTAGAAAATGTCTTGGGAGAATGCTATTTAGTGGTGAAGATCAAGAGAAAAAAGTAGAGACAATTTCAGGTGGAGAGAAACATAGAATGATGCTCTCAAAGATGATGATGGATGATGCAAATATGCTTATACTTGATGAGCCAGATAACCACCTAGATCTTGAAGCAATTATAGCACTTGGAGAAGCACTATATAACTATACGGGAAATGCTATCTGTGTCACTCACGATAGAGAGTTGATCGATGCATTTGCAAATAGAATTATTGAGTTAAAACCTGATGGTAGTATGATTGATTTTAGAGGGAGTTATGAAGAATATGTTGAAAGTATGGGTAAGAAGTAGAAGGTTTTCTACTTCATATCACCAAGAAGTTTTTCGTTTGATACAAGTCCCATGTAGCTACTTTTTAATCTACCATTTTTGTCAAACATCATCATAAACGGTATTTGACCTCCCCAATTTGTGTTGGCTTTGACAAATGATACTATATCCCAAGCGTCGTTTAGATTTACGACTGGGTAATTTATATTGTTCTTCTTGATAAAATCTCCAAGTTCATCATTTTCTATTGGCATCTGTACTTGCACTGCTACGATTTGAAGATCATTTTTGTGCTCTTTTTGAAGTTCTGAAAGATGAGGTATCTCTATGATGCATGGAGGACACATAGGTCCAAAAAAGTTTAAAAGTACAGTTTTGTTGGGAAATTGTTTGAATTTAAAACCATCTTCTGTAATGATTATATTTAAGATTTTTCCATCGTATGTTGTGAGAGTCATCTCCTCTAGTGGTTTGTTTTCAGATTTTGCGTAGATTGTAGATGTAAATATAAATACAAGTGCCAAGGTTATAAAACCGAGTTTTTTCATTTAAATTCCTTAAAATATTTTAAACCTTTAAGTATAGTAGTATAGTGGTTAAATGTGTATTAATCGTGTATGGTATATAATTAAAAGAAACAGAAGGTAAACGGTGAAACTAACGCATTTGGATGAAAAAGATAGACCAAAAATGGTTGATGTATCTGATAAAGATGAGACGACAAGAGTTGCAGTTGCAAGTGGTGTGATCAGCATGAGCAAAGAGGCGTATGCGATGGTTGTAAATAACCAAGCTAAAAAAGGTCCAGTACTTCAAACGGCAATTATAGCAGCTATAGGAGGTGCAAAGAGTACAAGTTCTCTTATCCCTATGTGCCACCCTTTGATGTTGACATCTGTAAAATGCGATGTAGTAGAACTTCCAGAGCTTTTGAGCTTTAAACTAGAAGTAGAAGCCAAACTTGTAGGTAAAACAGGTGTTGAAATGGAGGCTTTGACAGGGGTGAGTGTTGGACTTTTAACAATTTATGACATGATAAAAGCGATTGATAAATCTATGATCATTTCAGATATAGTGTTAAAATCCAAAAGTGGAGGAAAAAGCGGTGATTTCAAAAGAGAGTAAAAAATTAGAACTCACTTATCCATGTGAGTGGAATTATAAGGTAATAGTTGAGGCACATATAGAGATTAGTGCTGTGACAACTTCTGTTTTTGGTGAGAGAGAGCATACAGTAAGAAAAGCAAATAATAGCAAAAATGGAAAGTACCAAAGCCACAATATCTCACTTTTGGTGCATAATGATGATGATCGTCATATGATTTTTGAGCAGTTTA
>CAYUSV010000160.1:0-3296 GCA_964447385.1 uncultured Campylobacterales bacterium
TTATTAGCTACTAAATATTAGGTAAGATTTATGAATATTTAAGGTGATAATCAACCCTTTTTTTGGTCAATATTTTAAAAATTTGTGATGTTTACATCACCTGTTTTGATTCTTGTAGTCTTTTTTTTTCGCTTACATGTATAGGTAAAAGTTCAATAGAGTATTTAGGTAGTTCAAATTTTTCGTTTGGTAGAGGTGTATTAAATTGTGCTTTTATTGCAATAGCTTTAGTTTTTATACCCATGGTGTCTATTTTTTCTATCCATAGAGGAAATTGTCCTCTATAAAGACACTGTTTTGTTCCACCTATATCCCAGACTTCACATAGATATCCTAAAACTATATCCGATCCTGTTTTTTTGCCATTTTTGATCTTGTTTTTATCAGATATTGGGCTCTGATTGACTGCAAGGTTAATGCTTTTTGTAATTTTTCTATTTTTAAAATCAACATCATAAGTGGCATTATTGATAGTTTTTCTTAAAGTATGTGTTTGGCTATTTTCTAGTGCTGTCTCATTTACCGTATCAGATCTCTGCTCCTCTTCTATTATGATAGTGCCATAATCTTTAAAATAGAGTGTTTTTTTACCAATAGTTTTTGTAGTTATGCCCATCATTTGACCATCGCCATTTATCTCATATTCTATCATGCCCGATTTGATTGTATTTGCACTTAAAGTTGTGATGCTAAAAAATAGAGTTAAGAGTAAAGCTATATTTAGCTGCTTTTTCATGACGATTCCTAGTATTTAATAATTTAAACTTATGTTCGTATATTAAACTAAAGTTGTGTCAAAGTTGTGTCAATTATTGAAGGTGTGGAATTATTTGGAGAGAGAAATGTTTTTTGTATAGTGAATTTTAGTTAAAGGAAAAAATTTCCCCTAACCTCTGATACCTAAAGTTTTGATAACTTCGGTATATCTTGAAAAGTCTTTTGATTTTAAGTATCTCAAAAGTCTTTTTCTCTGTCCAACTAGTTTTAAAAGACCAAGTCTTGAGCTATGATCTTTTTTATTTATTTTTAAGTGCTCAGTTAGATACTGAATCCTATTTGTTAAAAGTGCCACTTGCACCTCTGGAGAACCTGTATCATTCTCACCTCTACTAAACTGTTTTATGATTTCGGATTTCTTCGCCGAATCTAAAGCCATTTTGACCTCCTGATTGGTATTATTTTAAAATGGAATAGTGATTATACATATATAAACAAAAAATTCTCTTAATCTAATACACCATTTGTGTAATTCCATTCAGCTTTTTTATTTCCATTTTCAAAATACTCTATTGAGATACCATTTAATTTACCATTTTTATACCTAAGAAGATATTGAGGTTTGCCATTTGGATAAAAAATGGTACTTTTCCCCTCTTTTACACCATTCTTGTAGTTCCATTTTGCTTTTAATTTGCCATTTTTATACTCTTTTGATATGCCATTTAACATCTCATTTTTGTAATTTAGCTCATATTGTGAATTTCCATCTTTATCATACATAGTTGTTTTTCCAACTTGTACCCCGTTGGCAAAATTTATATCTGAAACTTTTTTACCGTTTTTGTCATATTTTGTGCTTATACCATTTAAAACATCATTAACAAAATTCCATTTTACTTTGATATTTTCATTTTTATAATATTCGGTTGTGATACCATTTTTCTTACCATCTTGATAGTTGTATTCAAATTTTAGCTTACCATTGTCATAATACTCTTTTGATACTTTAGCATGTGCAGATAGTGTTAAAATAGCTACAATTGCTAATGTTGATAATAATTTTTTATTCATATTTTTAATCCTTTATGATTTTAATAGCTATTTTACCTAATCATTATTTAAACTATTTTACTAAATATGCTATTATATCAATATTTTAAGTAAAAAGAGGTTTTAACAATGAAAAATAGAGTTATTTTATATCTGTTATTATTTTGTGTGAGTATATTTTTTATCAATGGATGTTCTTCTAAATTGCCTCCAAATGAGGATATTTCAAAAGCAAAGATATCGCTGATGAAGGCAAAAGAATCTGATGCCGATACTCTTGCAACAGATCAGTTTGAGTCGGCAAAAAACTATTTTAAACAGATACAGTTATATATGGATAAAAAAGATTTTGACAAGGCAAAATATATGGCACAAAAGGCGTATATAGAGGCAAAATTAGCATATAAAAAAGCAGAAAATGCAAAAGCTAAAAAAGATGTTGATCTATTAAGTGGCGAAGTCAAGACAATCAAAAAAGATTTTGCAACACTTTCAGAGTAAAAAAAAGGGTTCTTATGAGTTACAAAGTTAAAATTATAGTCATATCATCTTTGATTTTTTTTGGTTGCAGTCAAAAGCCAATTTATACACCTGCTTTATCAGAAGCACAAAAAGCGTATGAGAGGATTAAAAGAGATCAGCAAATAAGTTCAAATGCTCCTATGCAACTTTTTGAAGCTGGCAAAATCTACTCTTTGACGCAAAATGCTAAAACAGAAGAAGAGGGTAACCATTTAGCATACATGCTTCTTAGACAGATTGAGATTGCAAAAGAGGAGTTAAAAGCGCAAGAGCTTGAAGATAGTATTAAAGAGTTAAAAGATGCGAAAAATAAAGCACTTTTAGGTGAAAAAGAGAGACAACTTTTACTGTTACAAAAAGAGGCACAAAAAGCAAGACTTGAAGCACAAAAAGCGATAGATGAAGCATATAGAGCAAAACAAGAGGTGAGGATGACAAAACAAAAGCTCATAGAGCTTCAAGAATTAAACGCAAAACAGACAAATAGAGGTTTGGTTTTAACTCTTGGTGATGTGCTGTTTCAAACAGGAAGATCAACTCTTCTTAGTGGTTCAAAAAGAGCTATTGATAAGTTAGCAGAGTTTTTAATTGACAACAAAGAGCGTTTAGTTTTGATAGAGGGACACACTGACAACATAGGCAGTATCACCTTAAACTTAGATCTCTCTCTCAGACGCGCTGGAGCTGTACAAGAGGCATTGATACAAAAAGGTATTGATGCGCAGAGATTGCTGGTAAAAGGATATGGTGAAGCGTATCCGGTAGCAAGCAATGATGACTTAGCAGGACGGCAGAGAAATAGACGCGTTGAAATTGTTATATTGGAAGAGGGTGTTGATCCAAATGAGATGATGAGAGAGGCTCAAAACTAATTTAGGTTAATAGTTTTGAGCTCCTAAGACCGCTTTTGTTGCGTTAATTTTACCGTATGCTCTTTTTATATCAAAACCATTGATATAGTTAGCGGATGAACCAATTTTATCTGCTGTTTGGATTAAAATCTC
>CAYUSV010000161.1:0-3247 GCA_964447385.1 uncultured Campylobacterales bacterium
AATTAGACTTCTTGTAAAACTATATCTTAGAGGCAAATCCTCCCTTTGGTCTGAGTCTCACAATATAGTTTTACAAGAAGTCTATTAAAAAAAATATAGGTAAAAAATGTCAATAGAGATAGATTATTATGAAATATTAGAAATTCAAAGAAGTGCCACAGGTGGTGAGGTCAAAAAAGCTTATAGAAAATTGGCGATGAAGTTTCATCCTGATCAAAACCAAGGTGACAAAGATGCGGAAGAAAAATTTAAGATAGTAAATGAAGCGTATCAAGTGCTTAGTGATGAACAGAAAAAAGCAACTTATGATAGATATGGTATAGCTGGATTGGATCGTCAAGGGTTTAGCCATTTTAGTGACATGAACACAGAAGATGCCATGGGTGATTTAGGGACTATTTTTGAGTCTGTATTTGGTCGTGGTTTTGGAGGGTTTGGTAGCCAAAGACAGAGTAGTGGGAGTGGAAAGTATCCTTTAGATGTAGAGAGTGAAGTTTCACTAGAGTTTAATGAAGCTATCTTTGGTTGTGAAAAAGAGATACATTATAGTTATAAAAAACCATGTCTTAAATGTGCAGGAACTGGTGATAAAGATAAAAATCCTACTAAATGCCCAGAGTGTGGTGGTAAAGGACAGCAGTATTATAGGCAAGGGTTTATGACATTTGCCCAAACATGTGAGAGATGCCGTGGTGAGGGTAAAATTGTCGCAAATAGATGTGATGAGTGTAATGCCAACGGTTATGTAGTAGAAAAAGCGACAACAAAAGTATCAATCCCAGCTGGAATTGACCAAGGCAATAGAATTCGAGTCGGTCAAAAAGGAAATGAAGATGCAAGAGGTCGTAGAGGAGATCTATATGTACATATCAGGGTCGAAGAAGATGAGCATTTTATCAGAGATGGTGATCAAATCTATATAGAAGTGCCCGTATTTTTCACCCAAGCAGCACTTGGTGGAGTTATAAAAATTCCAACACTAAGCGATCAAAGAGAGATAAAAATACCAGTTGGTGTCAAAGACAAAGAGCAGTTTATATTAAGAGGTGAGGGTGTCTGTAATGTCCACAATGGTCGTAAAGGCGATATGATTGTTCAAATTAAGATAACTTATCCAGAAAAATTAAATAGCGAACAAAAAGAGCAGTTAGTAAAGCTTGGTGAATCGTTTGGCTATGAGAGCAAAGCACATGAGAATAAATTTGATGGTGTGATTGACAAAGTGAAGAATTGGTTCAAGTAAATGGATACAATAATCAATGAAAATAGTGACTCAATCAAAGAGGTATTTAAAACTGTAAAAATTATCGCGATTGTTGGTCTCTCTCCAAAAGAGGATAAAGCTAGTAACATGGTTGCTAAATATATCCAAAATCAAGGATATAAGATCATACCAATTTATCCGAAAGAGCAGATGATACTTGGTGAAAAAGTTTATAGATCTTTGGCTGATGTAAACCAGAAAGTTGATATGGTTGTAATGTTTAGAAAAGCTGAGTTTGCTGATGAAGTTGTAGATACAATAAGAAAAAGAGACGATATAAAAGTACTTTGGTTGCAAAAAGAGATTGTAAATAATAGTGCAGCAAAAAGAGCAAAAGATTTGGGGCTTAAAGTTATACAAGATAAGTGTGCTATGGTAGAGCATAGGAATATATATAGTTGATGATTGATATAAAAGAGATTGTAAAAGCAAAAGAGTGTATCAAAGGTGTTGTAAATGAGACTCCATTTACATATGGTCCACTTTTAAGCAGTTATTGCAACGCAAAAATTTATCTCAAAAAAGAGAATCTTCAGCTAACGGGTGCTTACAAACTAAGAGGCGCTTACAATAAGATAGCATCATTAAACAAAGAGGAGAGAAAAAGAGGTGTAATAGCAGCAAGTGCCGGCAACCATGCACAAGGTGTTGCTTATAGTGCCTCTTTGTTTAAAATACCTGTAACAATCATCATGCCTGAAGCTACACCACTTCTAAAGATACTTAGCACAAAATCTCTAGGTGCAGATGTCATCATGCATGGTGAAAACTATGATGAAGCTTATGCTTATGCACTGAAATACTCTAAAGAATACAAACTCACTTTCATACATCCTTTTGCAGATGAAAAAGTGATAGCAGGTCAAGGAAGTGTTGCTCTTGAGATGTTAGAACAGATGAGTGATATTGATATTGTTGTTATTCCTATTGGTGGAGGTGGACTTATAAGTGGTATGGGGTCTGCAATTAGACAACTGAATCCATCTATAAAAATTATTGGTGTTGTAGCTAGTGGTGCTGATGCTATGCTTAAGTCTTTTAAAGCAAAAAAAGCCATCGATTCTGTGAGTGTACGAACTATCGCTGATGGAATCGCAGTTCGTGATGTAAATGAGAAAAATCTAGGTATCATACTAGAGGTTGTTGATGAGATAGTCTCTGTAGATGATGAAGAGATTGCCAATGCCATTTTGTTTTTGCTTGAAAAACAAAAACTCATAGTAGAGGGAGCAGGGGCCGCCGGTGTAGCAGCTATCATGCATCAAAAATTTCTATATGATAAAACAAGTAAAATAGCAACAGTTCTAAGTGGTGGAAATATCGATGTAAGCATGCTCTCTATAATAATCGAAAAAGGTTTGATAAAAGAGGGTAGAAAGATGAAACTCATCATCACTTTGATTGATAAGCCAGGCTCACTTATGAATCTTACAGACATCTTTAGAGACCTTAGTGCAAATATCATTCAAATCGATTATGATAGAACATCAACCAGCCTCTCATATGGTGATGCTAATGTTACTTTGGCATTAGAGACAAAAGGCTCTGAACATCAGAAACAGATTAGAAATAGATTAAAAGAGGAAAATTATCGATTTAATGAGGAGATGAGAGGGTAGGTGCCCTATTACTTAAGTTTGACGGAGGAAGATATGAAACATACTCTAATTATAGGTGGAGGTTACGCTGGTGTAGCTACTCTCAAAGAGTTTAGTAAAATTAAAGATATAAAAATCACTCTCATAGATAGACACCCTTATCACTTTTTGCAGATAGAGGGGTATGAGTTGGTGGCAAATACTATACCTTTTGACAAAACGATTGTAAATCTTCGCTCATTGTGTGAGAGCTTTGGTGATAGAGTCTCGTTTTTACATGATGCAGTGGAAGATATAGACTTGGATAAAAAAGTAGTACAATGTAGTTTTAAAAAAGCCCTATTTATAGGCTTGTAATGAGGTTTATTATTGAAGAATTTTGATA
>CAYUSV010000162.1:0-3247 GCA_964447385.1 uncultured Campylobacterales bacterium
ATATAAGTAATCTTAAAAAGATATATAAGTTAATTATTGATAATGTGAATGGCTTAGGTAATTGGAATAATTCACCAACAATTGGAGGTGAAGCAAAAAGTTCACTAAAACATTTAATTGAATATTTAGAAGAAAATAAAATTTATGATAAATATATAGTAGACAGTTTCAATACTAATATACAAACTGAACAACAAAAAAGTCCACTAAACCAAATACTATATGGACCACCAGGTACAGGTAAAACTTATAAAGTAAATCAACGTAAAGAAAAATTTATTTACAAGGAAGATAGTATAACTGATGATGAGTGGTTATCTCAAATTGTTAAAGATTTAACATGGTTTGAAGTTATAGCTTTATCTCTTTATGATTTGTCTGGAAGTGCGAATGTCCCAACTTTATCAAAACATATTTTTATTAAAGCAAAAGCTAAACTTTTAAATAAAAACAAAGGTGTGGTGCCTCAACAAATATGGACGGCATTACAAACACATACTATTTTAGAATCAAGTACTGTAAATTATAAAACTAGATCAGAACCATTTGTATTTAATAAAAAAGAAAACTCTATATGGTTTTTTATAGATGGATATGAAGAGATTATTCCAGAGATTATTGAGATATATGATAGATATAAAAAAGAAAAACCACAATCACAAGAATTACATAATTATGAATTTATAACTTTTCATCAAAGCTATGGTTATGAAGAATTTGTTGAAGGTATCAAAGCAATTCCAGCTGGAGAAACTGGAAATGAAGATGGTATGGAAATGATATATAAAGTTATGTCAGGAGTTTTTAAAAGATTAGCACAAAAAGCAAAAGATAATCCTAAATATAGTTATGCAATTTTTATCGATGAAATTAACCGTGGTAATCTCTCTAAAATATTTGGTGAACTCATAACACTCATAGAAGATACAAAAAGAGCAGGATGTGATGAAGAAGTAGAGATTACACTACCATATAGTGGAGAGAAGTTTTCAGTTTCAAAAAACCTCTATATTATAGGCACGATGAATACGGCAGATAGAAGTATCGCATTAATGGATACAGCTTTAAGAAGAAGATTTGAGTTTGTTGAGATGATGCCTAACCCTTGTCTACTTTATAGTAAGGAAGCTGTAGATTTGGAGCTTGATGATAATTCCAAAGATGATTTAACAAAAATTGAAAATTGGGGTTTTAATAAAGAAGATGAGTACTATTTTTATAAAAACCATGATGATTATGATTTAATCATAAAAGAAATCAATTTAAGAAGGTTGCTTTATGCAATTAATAATCGTATTGAATATCTTTATGATAGAGATCATACTATTGGACATTCATATTTTATGAATATTGAAAGTAAAGAGGAGTTAGATAATGTTATGAGAAATAAAATTATCCCTCTACTTCAAGAGTATTTTTATGATGATTGGGAAAAGATACAAATGGTACTAGGAGATTACCCAAATCAAAAAGCTTCTGATGAAGATAAATTTATTGTTAATACAAAACAAGAGGAGAAAAAAGTTTTTGGTTTTGATCTTGAAGATATAGAAGATAACCAAATGACTTATGAAATCCGTGAAGAGTTTACTAAAGAAGCTTATATTAAGATTTACAAAAAAATAGATAGTAGTGATGAACAACAAACAAATTCTTCTAACTGAATATAGCTATATCTTTATCGGCGATGAAGATATAGGCAAAAATAGAGCCGTTAGCAAAAAAGTCTTTGAAGAACTAGAAAGTTTTGTATTAAAAAATGGAGATACTGCACAGTATCTAAGATTTGCTCACAGAAAAGCTCATGGAAAAGTTCTCCAAGCCCAAAACTATGTCGGTATTATTCAAACAAAAGATGGTACTACAATAGAGATACTGCCTAAGATAACCAATGTAAAAAGCGACAATGAGTCAAAAGAGATTTTAATCAAGATGCTTAAAATTCTTAAAAAGTCACCTTTTAAAAACTTCAACTTAGCACATCTGAAAAATCATAAGATGCCACTGCTTGAGATATTTATCACTATGTTTTTAGATGAGTTGGCGAAGCTCATACAAAAGGGGATCAAGTCTGACTATATTACAAAAGAGGAAAATCTAAAGTTTTTAAAGGGCAAACTAAAGATAAATGAGCAAATAAAACAAAACTACATACACAAAGAGAGATTTTTTGTAGAGTATCAAGAGTTTTTATCAAATCGTGTAGAAAACAAGCTTATCAAAACCACTCTAAAGTATCTTTACAAAAAAGCAAAATCAAATAAAAACCAACAAAGAACCAGAGAGTTTTTGTTTGTATTTGACGATATAGATCTCTCTCTAAATATAAAAAATGACTTCTCAAAAATTAGATTAGACAGACAGATGAAAGATTATGAACAAGTGCTTTTATGGTGCAGAACATTTTTGTTAGAAAACAGTTTTAGTCCGTATAGGGGCAATGATGTTGCTTTTGCATTGTTATTTGATATGAATATGCTTTTTGAGAATTATGTGTATGATTATCTTAGAAAACATGGAGAGTTTGAAAGTATAACTGCACAAGATAGTGGATACCATCTAGCTTATCTAAACGGGAATGATGGCAAGTTTAAACTAAAACCAGACATAGTTATAAATAAAGAGACAGATAGTGTTATTGTTGTAGATACAAAATGGAAGATATTGAGCGAAGAAAAAACACATCATGGTATTAGTCAATCAGACATGTATCAACTTTTTGCTTATGGAACAAAATATGAAAATTGTAAAAATATGTATCTAATCTACCCTTATAATAAAATCGCAGAAGGCAACTTTTACAAGTATTATAAAAATGAAGAAAAATTAAATTTGAAAGTATTGTTTTTTGATGTATCACTAAGCAATGATAAAGAATATTGTTTTGAGATATTTGACAAGGAGCCAAGATGAACATCTACTATCTTATAAAAAACAAACTGATACTTATCATCCTGTTGGCTTCATTTTCTATACTGTTTGGCATCATAGGTTTTGCTGGAAAAGGTTTTTATCCTACTGTCATGGGGATATTGGATTTTTTTTACATTTAATTCTGCCCAAGAGTATAATATCTTTATATTTTTGAGTAGAGTATTTGCTATATTGACTCTTACTTTTGGGGCTGTGGCATTTTTTCTTCATCGCATTTCAAATCATATTGCTCTCTTATCTTTGTATAAAAAACCTTACAATTTAGTCATAGGGCTTGGTGAAAATTGTCGGTTTTATCTTGATAATGAAGTTG
>CAYUSV010000163.1:0-3240 GCA_964447385.1 uncultured Campylobacterales bacterium
TATCTCCTTTACACACTTTGGACTAACATAACGAGGTGATTTTTCATAAAAAACAAAACCAAGCGCATCAGCTCCATACATAACTGCATCCAAAGCATCTTCTAGATTTGTAATACCACAAATTTTAACACGCATTAGATTTGAAGACTTTTTATCGCTTTTGCATAATCATCACTACCATACACATAACTTCCAGCCACAACAATATCTACACCGGCACATTTGAGTTGTTGTATGTTTGTATCATTTACCCCACCATCAACTTCAATAAGAGTATTACTCTTTTGCTCTACAATCATCTCTTTGAGTCTACAAGCTTTGTCTATCACACTTGGTATAAACTTCTGTCCGCCAAATCCAGGATTTACACTCATTAAAAGCACCATATCAAGATCTTTTATCAAAAGCTCAATCGCCTCTGGCGGTGTGTGAGGGTTTAATACAATCGCAGGAGAGATACCAAAATCTCTAATCTTTTGAATAAGACGATGTGGATGTTTCTCCTCTTCGATATGAAAAGAGATATATTTTGGTTTTAAAGGGGCAAAAAGATCTACAAAAAAACTATTATTTTCAACCATCAGATGAATATCCAACGGTTTTGAGCTAGCTTTTGCTACGCTCTTTACAACAACCGGACCAATTGTAAGATTTGGCACAAAATGTCCATCCATGACATCCACATGAACCAAATCACACCCCCCATCACAAATGGCTCTAACCTCTTTTTCTAATATTCCAAAATCTGCTGACAATATACTCGGTGCTACCTGCATCAACTACCTTTTTTAAATTTTCTAATCAAATAGTATTCAATTATAACTTTTTACTATCAAATGCTAATACAACTCTAATCCTATTCTCTCTCATGCTATTATTGTAGGTGTACTTATGTACTTTTTTGAGTTGGTCTATCTCTTCGTCGCTTAGATTTAATTGTCCCATACTTTACTTTACCATTTTCTTTCTTAATGTGGATTTTATTGTGGGATGTGTATAGTGCCTATTATTTTAGTACTTAAATTCATATTTTCTCCAGATATTTTTAGATTTGTATTAGTGATATCGGCAAATTATAAAAAAATCAAGCGTAAATATAATAGATATGAAACTGCACAAAACTTAGGTTATTACTTCATCAAACTTATAGTATCATTCAACTCTACTCCATTTGCAAAATTAAATGTACAGTTTGCAGAGTTATTATCAAAAAGTGACTTGTCACAAATTGTTGTAAAACTAAGCTTCTCCCTACCAAGTCTCTCTAATCGCCACTCATCTTTCAAGTCACTAATATTTTTAACATATATAACACTACCAAATGCCCCATGTGTATCACCCTTGATGACAAATCTAGGCTCACCTTGTTCACTAACACCTGTTGATTTTGTTGTATCTACTGCTAATAAAAAAGTCACTCCCACAAGTAGCATAAAAATTATTTTTTTCATCTGTGTTTTTTCCTTGTTATGATTTAAGCAATTATTGTATCATAAAAATTTTACTTTTTTATCTCTTATGGTACAATCCTATTATGAATAATCAAACTTGGCAAGAGAAGCTACACGCCCTTTTAAACTGCGACTTAAAATCACTATTTCCACAAGCTAGAGAAAAAAAACGAAAGTTATACTTTTTTGTAGGTCCTACAAACAGTGGAAAGACTCACCATGCATTAAAAGAGCTTATAGAGGCTGACTGTGGTATCTATCTTGCTCCTCTTAGGTTACTGGCACTAGAGAGTTATGAAGTCTTAAAAGAGAACAAAATTGCTACTTCACTCATAACTGGTGAGGAAGAGATCATAGATGAAGAGGCTGGGCATATCTGCTCTACTATCGAGATGGCAAACTTTGAGTATGATGTAGATGTTTGTGTCATAGATGAGATACAGATGATAGATGATCCAGATCGTGGCTGGGCATGGGTAAATGCTATCGTCGGGGTTGCTGCAGATAAGATTATACTCACAGGAAGTGTCAATGCACTTGATGGCGTAAAAAAGATAGCCTCTTATCTTGATGAAGAGTTGGAAATTGTGAAATTTAAGAGAATAAACCCTCTTGAAGTTTTAAAAAGAGCTACATCTCTAAGAGAGATAGAAAAAGGTACAGCTCTTATAGCATTTTCTAGAGCTGAAGTTCTTCGGATAAAGACAAAACTTTCAAAAGAGCATAAAGTCTCGGTACTTTATGGCAACCTTTCACCTGAAGTTAGAAAAGAAGAAGCTAAAAGATTTAGAGAAGGAAAAAGTGATATCTTAGTAGCAACTGATGCTATTGCTATGGGGTTAAACCTACCTATAAAAAAGATCCTCTTTACAACCGATAGAAAATTTGACGGCATAAAAGAGAGACAACTTATACCAAATGAGGTCATACAAATAGCAGGACGAGCAGGACGATATGGTCATCATGACAAAGGTTTTATAGGAGCTACAAGCCAAAAAGTTTTAGAGCAGATAGAGTTACTGTTTCACTCTCCGCTACACACTATAAAAGCACCATTTGCAGTAAAAGCAACAACTTCACAGATAGTACAACTCTCAAAACATTTAAAGAGTGATGATATAGGTCAAATTTTGAGATATTTTAGCTCTCATATGAAGTTTGATGGACCTTTTGAGGCTGCAAATATATCTTATATGTTAGAACTCTCTTGTATCGTGGATAAAAAAAGAGAGCTTAGCTTGGAAGAGAAGTATATGCTCTGTGGTGCTCCTGTAAGTACAAGATCACCTCTTATAAAAAGCGCTTATCTATTTTATATAAATGCTATTGTAGATAAAAAGGTTGTACCTTATAAAAGTTCCATAAAAACAAAAGGTGTTGCAAAAACCCAACTAGAACTCTTAAAAGCTGAAGATGAAGTAAAAAAGATATCTCTATATCTTTGGTTAGCTTATAAGTTGCCTGAGCTTTTTATAGATAGTATATCAGCCCAAAAAGCGAGAGTTTTAGTAAACAGATACTGTGAGGCATCATTAAAATCTAACAAACTTTTAAAAGCACCTCAGAAAAAAAGAGACCACAGAGACTCAAGACGAAGAAGAAGGCGTTAGTTGTATAACCTCTCTTAAAATATCTTCATCAGTTTTAGGATCAAACCATTTAAAACTTTTGCCACTTTGCACATCACCTTTTAGTATATCACCACCTTGACGATGTAAAAGATCTAACTCTGCTATCTCAAATCCATCAAGAGTTTTTGAAAAAGATATCAACTTTTCACTAGCTTTTT
>CAYUSV010000164.1:0-3169 GCA_964447385.1 uncultured Campylobacterales bacterium
AAAAAAGCTTTAGAAATTTCTACAAACATAAGCTTTTAAATCAGCTATTTTTGATATTATGGCAACAATTAACAATTCAAGGACAAAAATGGCACGAACTTGCCCCATATCAGAAAAACGAACTGATACAAATATTTTCAGACTCATCTCATCTTTTACCGTTTTAACAACTCTGCTTTTTATGATAACAGGTCAAAGTTTTTTTATATTTTTACTGCTGTTTGACTTTAGCGCAAGATTTTTTCAAAAACAAAATTTTAGTCCATTTTTTCAACTAAGTACTATCATCTTGCGTTTTTTGCCACTTAAACCAAAACCAAGTGATGATGCACCAAAGCGTTTTGCTCTGATATTGGGCTGGTCGATGGTACTTGCTATCGTCTTTTTTTATCTCATGGGATTAGATAAAGTTGCATTTTTATTTTCAGCAATCTTGTTTGCATGTGCTCTGATTGAGGCTCTATTTGATTTTTGTATCGGTTGTAAAATTTATTATTTCATCACAATATTTAAAAAAGGATAAAAATCACCATGTTAGATTTTGAATATTTTCATACATTTTTGCCTCAAAGTGTAGGCTCCAAAAATGGCGCAACTGCTCCAACTATCACCCCATCTGCTGCTTATGGCTACGAAGATGCCCAGATGGCTGAAGGTATTTTTAGTGGTGACATCGCAAAACCTGTATATGCAAGGATGGGTAATCCAACTAACGCAAAATTAGAATCAATACTTTCAAAAGTTGAGTCAGCTGATAGTGCCATAGTTACCTCTTCGGGTATGGGAGCCATCACTATGGTTTTGACCGCATTTTTAAATAGTGGGGACAATATACTCTGCATAGGTGGCTTTTTTGGAGGTACTTATGCTCTGATGACTGAAACTATGCCTCGTTTTGGAATTAGTGCTAGTTTTTGTGATGTTGATGATTTAGAGTTGATTGAGAAAAAACTACAAGAGGGAATTTCTATGGTTCTTCTTGAGAGTATCGGAAATCCAAACCTTAAAATTCCAGATATACAAAAGATAGCTTCACTGTGCAATAAGTACAATACACTTCTTTTAGTAGACAACACATCAACACCACTCATCTTACAACCACTTAAAATGGGAGCAGATATAGTCATACACTCAACAACCAAGTGTATCAGCGGTCATAGCGCTTCACTTGGCGGTATCGCACTTTTTAGAGCTGTGCAAAAAGATGACAAACTAAGATCGGACAAATACAAACATCTACACAAAATCATAGAAAAAATGGACGATAAGGCTATGATTGCAATATCCAAAAAGAGATCACTTCGTGACTTTGGCATGATTGCCAATGCTTTTGGCTCTTTTTTGACAATGCTTGGACTAGAAACTCTCTCTTTTAGACTACAAAGAGTTTCAACTAGCGTAGAGAAAGTTTCTATCTTACTTGATGAAAAACTAGAAAACATAGTTGTTAGGCACCCTGTTTTAGAGAAGCATGAACATCATAAACGGTATAAAGAGATATTTCCTCTAGGTAGTGGCTCTCTACTAACACTTGACGCTGGTAGTAAAGAGAGAGCTTTTAAACTACTAAATAACACAAAACTTATCACCCAAACAGCCAATATAGGAGACAATAGAACACTAGCACTTCATATGAAAAGTACGATATATAGAGACTTTGATGAAAATTCTTTAAAATTTCTGGGTATTACTGATGGGCTTATTAGAGTATCGATAGGGCTTGAAAATCCAGAAGATATAGCAAATGATTTTATACAAGCAAATCAAGCTTAACTAAAAAACATGCTATAATTGCTAAAAAGCGGAAAGGAGCATGCTATGAACAAAGAACTAAAAGAGATTTTGGAAAAATCAAGCAAGGCTATCGAAAAGCTTCAAGACAAAGTTGAGGATTTTGCGGGAGAGTTTACAGACGATGCAACTGAACTTTGGGCTGATATGAAAAAGAGCTTTGCAACAGCTAACAAAAAACTTAAAGAAGCTTCAAAAAATCTTGACAAAGAGAGCGATGAAGCAAACCTCCAAGCACATCTTGGTGCGATGGAGGCACATAGCAAGATTGATAATATCAAAGAGAGTGTCGAAGAGTTTACTCAAAAAATCTCTTCAAAGGCACAAACAGAACTTGATACGGTTGCGCTTCGTGCACATCTTGCAAAAATGGAAGCAGAAGATTTTTGGGAAGAAAAAGGCGATACAATTACTAAAGATTTTAACCAATCACGCCAAAAAGTTCAAAAACTTGCTGTTGATGCAGCGGGCGAAATCAAAGATTATTTTGAAAAATTAGCAGATACTCTCTCTAAAAAGAGTTAAGCCAAGTCCAGACTAAAAAATACGGTATTTTTTAGTCTGGACTAGTTAACACTCACACTTTTGTGTTGATTCTCTTCTAATATCTGTGAAAATGACTCAGCAACCAACTCTTTAAAAATTTTTGATATGACAGCTTGTTCAGATCTTCCTGCGTTTGTATAATAATATGCCAAAATATTTTTTAACTCTTTTTTAGAAAAATCTTTATAAGCATACAAAGAGAGATCCAGCATATGTTTTTTAATCCGTATCGCTATGTCTTCTCCACCGCCTGCATATACCAGATCCGCATTGATAGAACCTAAAAATTCACCTATTAGATGCATAGCAATTGGTGTAAATTCCAACCTGTCAGCAAATGCACTCATGATATTTAAGCGATCATAAGATGGCGGATTTTTTTTGAGCTGTTTATAGAATTGTGCCTTTTTTTTGTCATCTTTTTCTCTTACTGCTTTTAACCCACTATTTTTAAATTTTTGCCCCAATGGACTCTTGTAATATCTTATGATATCTCTGAGTTGTCTATCACTAAAGTTTTGTGAGAGTTGAAATTTTACATACTTCATCGTCTGTTTTGGATCAAAACTACTTTTTATGTCAATCTGTTTTAATTTTTTATCTTTGATGCTCTCTAAATACCCTTTTTCTATCTGCTGTGGTAGTGCAAGTATAATCTCTTGTGTGCCTGAGATTTCCAAATATCTGTCAATTAACTTCATATTAGCTTTTGCAAAAACAGATATAGACAAACATGAAAATATCATAATTATTAATATAACTTTTTTCAAAACCATCCTTTTTAATCCATATAATTGGTATATCGGCAAATTCAAAACTTTTTGATATAATA
>CAYUSV010000165.1:0-3079 GCA_964447385.1 uncultured Campylobacterales bacterium
ATGGAGTCTGAAATTCTTTTTTTGGCACAGACAGGGACTTTGAAACTCGGTCTCGATACATTTAAAACTACTTGGGCAGAACTTGGCAAAAATGCTTCTTTGAAACTTCGTCTAGCATATATTGAAAATAATCCATTTAAAAATAAGTCAAAACTAATAAATGCTAACTCAGATACCACATACGACATACTCCATCAAGCGATGCATACATATCTAAGAGAGTTACAACAAACGCGCAAATATGCAGATATTTTACTTTTGGATATGGATGGAAATGTCATATATAGTGTACAAAAAAGAGATAATTTTGCTAAAAATATTAGAGATATTGGTGGTAATTTAGAGAAAATTTTTCAAAAACTTAAAAAAAGTTCACAAGAGGAGTTTATAGTATTTGAAGATTTTAGAAAAAAAGACAAGAGTTACATCGCTACGACAGTTGTTGATGAGATGGGTGATAAAATCGGTATAGTAGTATTTGAGCTTGGTGTTGAAGTTTTTAAAAAATATAGTGCAGATAAACTGCTTTCAAAAGATGGTTGCAAACAGAAAAGTGATCAAAATAGTACACATTTTTTAGCTTTGAGTTGTTTAGAGTTTAAAGACAACTATTGGAGTATAAAAAAGGTTGAGTCTATCAAAAAAGTTTATGCACCTGTTAAAGAGAAGTTTTATGAATTGTTGAAAATTTTTATCATACTTGCTATCTTTTCACTTGCTTTAAGTTATCTTGTTGTGGAGAAACTGTTAGGTCAAAAGGATGAAGATGAATAGAAGAGCTTTTTTAACTACATGTATGTTGACACCATTTGTTTTAAATTCTACGGTGCAAAAGTACTCAGTGGATCTAAAGATATTAAATTTTGATGACTATTTTGCAGAAGATACACTTTATGATTTTGAACTTCAAACAGGAAAAAGTGTTTTGCTTGATACATATGGAAATGATAGTGAAGCGGTTGCAAAATTTTTACGAAGTAATCCTCGCTATGACATAATATTTCTTTCAGATAATAGTGTTGAGCACTTTATCCGTTTAGGTGGTTTGTTGGCTCCTATTGATAGGTCATTGATCCCAAATGTAGTAAATATTGGTGAGAGATTTTTCTCTGCCTCTTTTGACCCCGGTAGAAAGTATAGTATGCCCTATTTCTGGGGAACACTTGGGATAGGGTATCGAAAATCTGCATTTAATAAAAAACCTGATAGTTTAAGATATCTGCTTGATAGCGATACTCACTCAGGGCGTATAGCACTTTTAGCCGATGGCACACTAAATATCCAGATGGCGCTAAAATATCTAGGATATTCGCTAAACACAACTAGTAAAAAAGAGATTTTTGAAGCGACTGCACTTTTAAAAAAGCAGAAAAAACATATAAAGGTTTTTGCAAGGGACAATGGACAAGATCTATTAAAAGATGGTGAAGTTGATATAGTCCTTGAGTACAATGGTGACATGTTACAGCTTATGGATGAGTCTGATGAGTTTGGTTTTGTAGTGCCAAAAGAGGGGAGTTTGCTCTGGGAAGATTGCATCGTCATACCAAAACGCGCACCTCATTATAAATTTGCTCACCAATTTATAAACTATCTATATGATGAAAAAGTAGCGATCAAGCTTGCTACTTATCTACAATATGCCACACCAAACGAGAAAGCAAAAGTAAAAATGCCAAAATCATATCTTAACAATAGTGCAATTTTCCCCACAAAAGAGGTGTTAGAAAAGTGCGAAAAGATCAAATACAACGGAGCAAAGGTAAAAGCTTGGTATGATCTTGCATGGGCTGAGATTTTAGGGGAGCAGTAGCTACCTAATCAAAAAAGGGAATTTATGGCAAACAAATATGGAACAACTCCTTGGGGTGAGTATTTTTTAGATGCGATTAACCAAGAGTACTATTATGATGCTAGGATAAGCAGAGGAAAGACTTATGCCAATACTGGTAAAGTTTTAAGTGTAGATGTCAAAGGCAACAAAGTCAATGCAAGAGTACAAGGTAGTTATGGATATGCGTATAAAATTTCTCTTAAGTTTGATAATTTTCAAAACCAAGAGATAGAAAAAATCTATGCAGTTATAGAAAAAAATCCTCTCTCTTTTGCTGCTGTTATAAATGGACAACTTCCAAAAACTCTTTTAGATGAGTTAAAGGATGAAGATATCTCTCTTTTTCCGTCAAATTGGCAAAATTTAGAGAGGTCATGTAGCTGTCCTGATTGGGGTGATCCGTGTAAACATATGGCAGGTGTCTATTTTATACTTACCTCTGTGATAGATAAAAATCCATTTTTACTTTTTGAGCTTCGAGGTGTGGATTTGATTTCTCACTATAGCATCAAACAAGAGTTGGCTGTACCATATCCTTTTACTATCTCATATCTAAAACAGAGAGTAGAGATAAAGCCAGATGATTTATGCGAGATTATAAACTATGAGCCATTTAAAGATTTTATACTCTCCAAACTAAAGCCACAGCCAGTTTTTATGCAACAAGACTTTAAAAAACTATTGGAGGAGTTTTATAAAGTTGCTAAAAGAGGGCTTGGATTTTACATCTATCCAGACAAAAACAGACATAGTGAAGCTTTGCAGAGGATTTTTAGTCAGAGTGATATAAAGTTTGAAGCTACAAAGAGTATTTTTGGTTCAAAGTTTATTATCACAAACTCACTATTTAAACAAACAAATACAAAAGAGTTGTTTGATGATATTGATTGTGTTATAAAAGGTGAAACGATTACTCTTGCGCCAATATCTATGATGAACCTATTTTTAGCCTTTGATGATGAGAAGGGCAATAGTTGCTATAGATATCTCTTTTATCTTTTTAGAGTTGCTTATCTCTTGATAGAGTCTGGTGGATTTGTGCCTGATGTCATCGATGATGGGAAGCAATTTTTTGGTATATTTAAACCTCTTTGCTCACCATTAAGCATAAAAAAACAGTTACTATCTTTAGAGAAAATTACTCCACCAATCGCCTCTTTTTTAGATAAAAAGGAAATATTTGATCAAACCACAACAAATGAGGTACTTTTATCTTCGCTCATGAGTGAGTATGTTTTACTGCTT
>CAYUSV010000166.1:0-3015 GCA_964447385.1 uncultured Campylobacterales bacterium
GTAATCTGAAACTGTTTTAGATGCTCAAATGAGTGTGGTCTCAATCCCCTTAAAATCGGGTCATCATGTAATATTTTATATGAATAACCCATGTAAAATAATAAGAGTGGTCTCAATCCCCTTAAAATCGGGTCATCATGTAATAATACAATTTAAGGAGAAAGAAGATGACTAAGATTGTCTCAATCCCCTTAAAATCGGGTCATCATGTAATAGTAACAATATCAAGTAAAATAACGCTCTTTAGGGCATTCTCAAAACAGTTGCTTTTCTTAAAATAAGCTTTTATCTCAAAAGCAGTATTTTCTGTCATCAAAAACTCCCTAAAAATTGGCATCTTAAGTTTTGTTTTATAATTAAACGAAACTTAAACAATCCCACACAATTTTGTACAAAATCAGTCAAACTTATTGTATCATTTTTGCAAATATTTATCAAGTTTATTTCTATTGTCATACAAAAAACGATACACTGCAAATGCCTCTTGTGCAGGTAACTCTTGTGTTGTAGCTTTATCATATAAGTGTCCTTTGAAGTTTACTCCGATCACTCTGTTTTGGTAGTTGATTTCAGGGTAAATATCGTTTATTATATCTGCACGCATCTCTTTTCTAAGTTTGTTGACAAAGGCAAAATAGGCAGTTTTACTTTGTGTGTCTCTTTTGGGTCTGTTGTTGTTTTGGAGTAGTTTTTTGATCTCTCTTAACTCAAAGAGTATCTCATCAACCCACTTTGGATGATTGTCTTGTTCGTTTAAAAGTTTTTCGACTTGTTCATATACATTTGTCATCGATTCTCCTAAAAAAAGTCATATGGGTTTTCAAGATCTATAGCAGAGCCCATATGGATACCTTTTTGTTTGATTTTGTAGACTCTGATATCATCTTGCTCTTGATTGTAGATTTTAGTGATATTCTCCAGCAAGATATTGAGCTCTTGCTGTGTTGCATCAAAAAGAACATATATAGAGTACTGGATACGAAGTGCTCTTCTCTCTACTGCCTTGGCAATCTTTTTAAGTCTTTTAGGATCAGATATATCATAACACACTACAAAATCATATCTCTTCATCTTTTGCCCCTTCAAGCTTTGCTATGATATAGCCATTGTGATCGGTTAGAAAAAAAGGTATTTTTTTAGAGATAGCATAACAAGTACCTATATCAACATCAATCGTCTTGTTCAGATAGATCGCCCCAAGATGCAAAAATGCAACCACATACGACTCTTGGATTGTTTTGATTAGCATATACTTTTCATATACGGTGATTTTGGTATTGTTATCTTTCAAGATCAAAATCTGTTTTTTCATAACAAGCTCCTTATATTTGTGATAGCTACATCGATTTTTGGCTCAAGCAGAGTCAAAAATTCACGAAAAGGAGTCCATAATTTTTTGCGTCCATCATACTTTAGGTATACTCCACCTTTTTTTGTAAAGTCAGATTGTTCTATTAGCTTTTTTGCAAATATATCATAGACAAAGGCATTGATATCGGCACGAAAAATCTCAAGAACATCAGATGCGAGTGCATGATGGGCACGAAAAGGACGATGCAAAAAACCAATCCCACTCTCAAACCCAAAGCCGATAAGCCGAATAGCTATGAGATTGTAAAAAAGTGTATAGTACAAAGACAGCAGAGCATTTAGAGGATCTAACGGTGGTTGCTTGGAGCGTCTACCTTTATGCAGTGCCTTTGGAAAAAACGAAAAATAGTGTTCAAAATATCGCTTTGAAAAACTCCCCTCTATTCCAAGAAGCGTATTAAGGTCTTTTGCATTTTGGATTTTCTCCTGTACGGGTGACTCTTCTATATTGATAGAGTGTTTCTTTAGATGTCCTATATGTGTAGAGATTTTTAGCTTCAAAATCTCTTTTGCTATTGATAGTGGGTCGGTGGTAGCTTTTTGGTATTGGGCTAGTTTTAGTTCTGCTGATTTGCCCAAAGTTGAAGAGATGATAGCACTTTGAGAGTGGTTGTATGAGAGTAGCAAGATATTTATCTTTTGGGAAGTTATTTTTGTGATATCTGAGCTTAAAAGAGTCGTTTTTCCAACAATCAGCAGCGTATCGATGAGATGAAAAGGTATCTTTTGTCCATCTACGACCAAAGTACTATTTTGAGTTTTTATTAGAGCCTCTTTTTTGTCTATGATAACTATATTGTTCATACTATGATTACCCCTTTGTCATATTTGATAAAATCCGCTTTTCCAAAACATAGAGGTTCACCCTCAAAAACGATGATGTTGATTTTGTCATTTTGGCGGATAAGCAGTTTTAATTTTTCAACAAGCTCTCCTAACATCTTTTGACTCAGTGGTGCTTCTATAGCACTTTTTTGTCCACCAAGAGCATACGCATAAGCAACTTTGCGAACTTTTGCTAGACGCTTTTTATCAGCAATATCATAACAGATGAGATAATTTTTAGTCATCTTTTTGTACTCTTTTATGTTTTGCGTGTCGTTTATAATGTTTTTTAGAAGGTATAGCTGTAGTATATCCTCTAGCTTCACGACGGATGATAGATAGCTTGTGAAAGTCTCTTTGCTTCATTATATACTCCTTAAGATTTTAGAGTATTATAAAATATTAAAGAGACATATTTTGTCGGTTAAGGAGTTTTTTGTGAGTTCATCAAGTTTTAAATGATAACTATGCTACTTTGGTAAATTCAGCCCTCAAGTATCTTATCTACTATCTTTTTAATATAAGGTAATCGATGGCGTATTACCTGCTCAATAATAGAAAGATTTACACCGTCATAGTCATAAGCTATAAATGTCCGAATATCATAATTTTTCTTTTTGATATTAAAGACTCTGTCAATTGCTCTAGACAAAGATAATCTCCTCTTGGATATTTTTTTTGATAAAAGAGTCACTACCCAAGTCCAAAATATCACATTTTAATTGAAATTTATTAGAAAGTAATTTTTTAATTTTATGCAAAAGTGTAAAGTAACTCCAAACATCATAAACCTGAAGATAATTTTCTTTGAGTTTTATA
>CAYUSV010000167.1:0-3002 GCA_964447385.1 uncultured Campylobacterales bacterium
CAATCAGATAAGCCAATGAAGCAAGTAGGGAATTTTTATAACTATCAATTTTCATAGCAGTTCTCCTTGCGTGTCATGTCATGGTATCGGATATTAGATATAATGAAACAAAAAGTTTTAAAGACGCATCATGACCAGAAAAATAATAGCTTTAAGTTCAACAGTATGTGTATAGAGGACTCCCATTAAGACCTTGAATTTTAGCTCATATCCTTCTGGTCATGACTACTTCTTTGTAGTTATAATATTATTCCTACTATGATTTATATATTAGATTTTAATGAAAGGAAAAGATAATTGGTAAGCCCCAAATAAACCCCACCAAACAAGCATAAACAATTCAAAAACCCCATAAAATGGTCATATAATAACCTGTTTCACCACTAATTTTAGCTATAATAATAAAATGAAAACAGAGGTTATTTCCATAGAAAAGTTACTTAATACCATTCAAAATCAAGAAGAAAAACTTGAAAAGAAAGATAAAGAAATCAAGTATCTACAAGAGAAATTAGATTACCTCATAAGACAAAAATATAATCCAAAAAGTGAAAAATTCAAAAACCAACCAAGTCTATTTGAAGATAGTGAAGACGATATACCCATAGAAGAAGATAAAGAGATAAAAATAGAATATACTCGAAAAAAAGGTGGAAGAAGAAAACCACCAAAAGATTTACCAAGAGTAACAGTAGAACATGATATAGATGAAACAGATAAGATATGCAGCTGTGGATGCAAGATGCATGTAATCAAAAAGCTGGTGTCAGAGCAATATGATATAGTACCGGCAAAATTTCAAATAATAGAGAATGTAAGATTTGTATATGGATGTAGATGTGGAGCAAAACCAAAAACAACACCTGTACCACCAATGATAATACCAAGAAGCCAAGTGACAGCATCTTTTTTAGCAACAGTAGCAGTACAGAAGTTTGAAGATTCACTACCACTACATAGACAAGCAAAGATATATAAAAATAGATTTGGAGTGCCTTTTACAGATACAACTTTGGCTTCATGGATGATTAAAGGTTCAATTGCACTAAAACCTATTATAGAACTACTAAAATTAAGACTCTTAGAAAATGAGTATATCCAAGCAGATGAGACAACACTACAAGTACTTAATGAGAAAAATAGAAAAGCAACCCAAAAATCATATATCTGGTTAGGTGCAGGAATGGACAGATATCCAGTAATTTATATGAAATATGCAGACAATAGAAGCGGGGCTGTACCTAATGAAATTTTCAAAGGATTTAGTGGTTATCTTCAAACAGATGGTTACGGAGGATATAATCAAGTAGTTAGAGATGAAAATATAACCCAATTAGGATGTTGGGCACATGCCAGACGAAAGTTTGCAGATATTGTTAAATCAGCTAAGAGTGATGAAGAAGCTAAGAGATATGCAAATGAAGCAATTATCTTAATACGGAAACTATACAAAATTGAAAAAGAGATAAAAGATGACCCGCCTGATATTAAACTTATTATCAGACAAGAAAAATCACAACAAGTCATCAATACTATAAGAGAGTGGATTAATAGCAAATTCTTTAAAGCACAACAACTTGGTGGTGCTATTGCTAAAGCGTTTGTATATCTAAATAATCAGTTTGATAAACTAAAAATCTATTTAGAAGATGGTAGACTCTCTATTGATAACAACAAGGCTGAAAATCATGTGAGACCTATTGCTCTTGGTAGAAAAAATTGGTTGTTTGCTACTTCTGTTAAGGGAGCTGAGGCTATTGCTAATTGGTACTCTATTATTGAAACGGCTAAGCTTAATGGTTTGGAGCCTTATTTTTATTTGAAGTATCTCTTGACTTGGTTACCTGTTTATCAAAGAGATGGAAATGATATTGAAAAATTATTGCCTTGGAATGTTGATAGGAAAGTTTTGGCTTAGTGTTTTAGGGTCGGATTGGTGTATTTAACTTTGGGCTTACTCTAAACTCTTGTATACTATTCTAATATTTCTTAATATTTAGCTACAAATAAGCTACAAAAATAAAAAGGATTTAAAAAGTGCAAGAATTTATTCCAAACAAACTTCCATATAGTCAAGACATTGAAACCAAAAATATCTTAAAACAATCTATCTTAGCAAATAAAGCATTAGCTGAATTAAAAGGTGTATCAGGAACAATTCCAAATCAATCTACTATATCAATACCGAACTTTATAAGCTTTTTAAAGAAGGATGATATGTTGCGAAAGTTCAATATTTCCAACACATTAAAAATATATGTCGCTTTTTCTAATAATTTACGACATATCAAACTTTATATATCGCATTTTGTTGGCAAAACCTACAAAATGAAAAAGGTTTAAAATGTCTATAAGATGGATCGAATTAAATAAGTACTCTTTAGTATGGGTAGAGTTTGGAAACCCAAAGAGTGATTATGATGTTGACAATGAAAGAACTATTGATTATGGTCTAAATCTAGGTAGAGAATTTAGTTATCGCCATATGGCTATTGTTATATCCAATAATATCAAAAATGACACGATAGCAGTTGTGCCACTCACTACATACAAAAATGGAGATGAACGATATAGCACCAATGTAATTATAGATGTTGATAAATATGCTCACATGGTTTTTAACAAAACTACCATCAAAGTAGGTGAAATAAGAAGTATTGACAAAAAGAAAAGAGTTAAACAAATTATCAGACCATTTATATCAAAAACATTACAGTTAAAAATAAATGAAGCTATGAGGAAAAGTTTTGAGTAGTGTTTGCCCCCCAAGGGGGCTAGCAAAGGTACAAGTACCCAGCCAAAATACGTATAGTGTATTATCGCACATTTTTAGGTTTTTGTCAAGTACTTTAATAAAGTATAGAGTTATTTCTAAAAGATTGTGTAATAAAGGTACACAAAACTATGCAAAAATCTAAAAAATATACTGGTGTCTACCTCAACAAAAAACAAAATGGTGATATATCTTACTACATAACTTACAGAGATGAATTTGACAAATT
>CAYUSV010000168.1:0-2992 GCA_964447385.1 uncultured Campylobacterales bacterium
GCTCAACTTTTAAATACAAAAACACAAGAGTTACTGCAGGATTTTGTTGTTGAAGGTGATGGGGACTCGGTTCATGTTTTAAATGCAGTTAGTCCAGCATTTACAAGTTCGTTCCCATTTTCAAAATGGGTTGTAGAAAATTATATACGAGGAGAATAGATGAGAAAAATTTTAATAACTGGAAGTGAAGGTTATATTGGCACAGTTATGATGCCTATGTTAATTGAGAGTGGTTTTGAAGTAGTTGGCATGGATAACTGCTACTATGATGATGGTAATTTAAATAACACAGAATTTCCAAAATATACCCTTATAAAAAAAGATGTTAGAGATGTTACAGTCGAAGATTTTAAAGATAAGGGTTATTTTGCAGTAGTTCATTTAGCAGCTCTTAGCAATGACCCTCTTGGGATGCTTGATGAGCAGCTAACATACGATATAAACTATAAAGCAACTGTAGATATCGCAAAGTTAGCAAAAGAGGCAGGAGTGGAAAGATTTGTTTTTGCATCTTCTTGCTCTTTGTATGGACAAGGTGGGAATGAAGCATTAACAGAAAAAGATCCTTCAAATCCACAAACTGTATATGGAAAATCAAAAATCTTAGCAGAAGAGGGTTTGGCAAAACTAGCGGATGAAAATTTTAGTCCAACTTATATGAGAAACTCTACTGCATTTGGTTTCTCTCCTCGTATGCGTTTTGATATAGTTGTAAACTCTTTAAGCGGATATGCCAAAGTTGAAAAAGAGATAAAGATTTTAGGTGATGGAAAACCTTGGAGACCATTAGTTCATGTAAAAGATATTTGCGGAGCTGTAATACATGTTTTAAATTCTGATAAAAACTTAATCCACAATCAATCTTTTAATGTTGGAGATACAGATGAAAACTATCAGATAAAATCAATTGCAGATCATGTTAAAAAGTATTTTAGTGATTGTGAGATTAAAATTGCAAAAGATGATGCAGGAGATACAAGGGATTATAATGTCTCTTTTAAAAAATTAAATGATGAGTTAGGTTTTAAAGTAAGTCATACCTTAGATATGGGTATAGAAGATTTGAAAAATGAGTATGACAAAGTAGATTTAAATGAGCAGTTTGAGCATAGACACTACACAAGATTAAAACAGATTCAGCATCTTTTAGATGAGAAAATTGTAGACAATGATTTAAGGAGAATAAAATGAGCCAAATAGAGGGTGTAAATATAGTAAAACTTAGAAAAATTCCTGATGAGAGAGGTACTATTTATCATATGCTTCGCTCGTCAGATGCACATTTTACAAAGTTTGGAGAGATATACTTCTCAAAGATTTATAAAAACTCTATAAAAGGGTGGCATATACATAAAAGAGTCTCTCTTAATTATTGTGTAGTAGATGGCATGGTTAAGTTAGTATTGTTTGATAGCAGAAAAGATTCCCCAACATATGGAAACTTAATGGAGCTTTTTATCGGTGATGATAACTACTGTTTAGTGCAAATTCCAGTAGGAGTTGCAAATGGACATAAAGGTATCACTGAAACGGCACTTTTAGCAAATGCACCAGATACTCCTCACGATAAAGGTGGAGAAGATGAGATGATAAAGATAGACCCACACAATAATGACATCCCTTATAACTGGGATAGAGCTGATAGTTAAAGGAAAAAAATGAGTAGAGTAAGATTGTCAAAATCATCAATCGGACAAGAAGAGAAAGATGCAGTTTTAAAAGTTTTAGATCATGAGTTTTTAGGAATGGGAGCTGAAGTTCAAAACTTTGAAAATGAGATAAAAGAGTATATAAAAACTGATAAAGAGGTTGTTTGTGTAAATACAGGAACATCAGCACTACATATCGCTTTGTCTTGTTTAGATATTGGTGTTGGTGATGAGGTTCTTGTTCCTTCACTAACTTATGTGGCTTCATATCAAGCTATTTCAGCCTCAGGGGCAACAGCCATATCAGTGGATGTGAAAGAAGATACACTTTTTATAGATATTGAAGATGCAAAAAAAAGAGTTACTAAAAATACAAAAGCAATTATGCCCGTTCATTATGCGAGTAATTCTAAAGAGATGTCAGAGGTAAATGCTTTTGCAAAAGAGCATAATCTAAGAGTTATAGAAGATGCAGCTCACTCATTTGGATGTAAACGAGATGGTAAGATTATCGGTTGTGAAGGAGATATCATCTGTTTTAGTTTTGATGGTATTAAAAATATAACCTCAGGTGAGGGTGGGGCTGTAATATCTAGTGATGAAAACTTTATCCAAAGAGTTAAAGATGCAAGATTGCTTGGAGTTGAAAAAGATACAGATAAGAGATATGCAGGTCAGAGAAGTTGGGATTTTGATGTAACACATCAAGGGTTTAGATTTCATATGAGCAATGTTTATGCGGCAATTGGTAGTGCTCAGCTTAAAAAGATAGAGAGTATCTCTAAAAAAAGAGCAGACATAGCTAAATATTATGTTGCATCTTTAAAAGATGTTGATGGTGTAAAGATATTAGATTTTGATTATGACAATATTGTCTCTCATATATTTGTAATAAAAGCAAATGATAGAGATGCATTGAGAGAGCATCTGCTTAAAAATGAGATAGAGTGTGGTATTCACTACAAGCCAAATCACATGTTAACTATGTATAAAAGTGCTTATTCACTCCCCATAACTGAAAAAATTTATGAAGAGATTTTGACACTTCCTTGTCAAGCAGATTTGAATGAAGATGATCAAAAAAGAGTAGTTTTGACAATAAAAGAGTTTTATGCAAAATAGTCAACCTTTAGTCTCAATCACTATGAACTGTTACAATAGTGATACATACCTAAAAGAGGCGATAGATAGCGTTTTTTTACAAACTTATCAAAACTTTGAGCTTATCTTTTGGGATAATCACTCAACTGATAAAAGTGCTGAAATTGTAAAATCTTACAATGATGAGAGAATAAAATACTTTTATGCACCAACACACACACCACTTGGAGAGGCTAGAAATT
>CAYUSV010000169.1:0-2952 GCA_964447385.1 uncultured Campylobacterales bacterium
GAAAATGCAGGATCAATCGTCTCTAAAAGATTTGTAGTAGCAATCAAAATACCATCAAATTTTTCAATCTGCTCTAAAAAAATATTTTGCATCTGATTGTGCATCTTATCGGCGCCACTACCACCTGTTGTACGAGAGCTTAAAAACTGATCAGCCTCATTTAAAAGCAAAACCGGTTCAGTTCGTGTCTTTTTAGAAAGCTCTTTGTAAGTATCAAAAATTTTTCTTACATTTTTTTCGCTCTCTCCTACATACATAGACAATATTTTTGAGCAGTCAAAATTAAGCACCTTTCGTTTAAGAGATTTTGCCAATGAAAGAGCTGTCATAGTTTTTCCAGTTCCTGCTGGTCCGTAGAAAATAAGTCTAGCGTCAAGTCCTGCTTTTCTATCACGAATTCCCCACTCTTTGAGCCTTTTTATCACCTCTTTATCCATCTGTCTTAAAATAGTATCAAGAACCTCTTTTGTTTTTGAACCAAGCACTACTGAATCCATATCTGCTTTAGGCGAGAGAAGCTCAAAAATATCTTGCTCTTTGACCAAAGTATCAATCTTAATTCTTTTAGTCTTTTTTGTCTTATTTGGATGTATAATATTTTGCAAAAACTCTTCACTTATAAAAAAACTTCTAGTAACTCCACCAAAGGCAGTCAACATCTCATCATAATCAATAATCTCTTTTTCAATAAGCGTTGCACCCTCTTCTAAAAGTGATCTATTTTTGATCTTCTCATAATCATTTTCACTGATGAGATTTATAAGAGTATTCATCTCTCTTAAACTCTCTAATTCTCCCCGATACTCCTCTTTTAAAAGTGCTAAAAATATAATTTGCTCTTTATCGTTTAATGCATGCTCTTGAAATAGTTGTTCAACAGATATATCATGTTTGGTTACCTTCAAACGCTCATTGATACGGGTTTCAAGATGAGTTAAACGACTTTGCAATCTTTTTGTAACAGAAGAGCTAGAAGATTGACCGCCTCTTGAAAAGGAGATCTTTTGATATAGATCTATACGTAAAAATTGATCTTTTAGATACTCCAAGTGATCATTATATGCAGTTGCATCAGGCAGGGGCATATCAAGAGTACCAGCTTCAAGCAGTTTTTCAAAAGTGGGACTAAGGGTAACAGATGAACTGATAAGATCAAGATTTGAAACTTCACCCAATTTTATCTGAGCAAAACTACTTTGTGAAATCCAACCCATATCTAATAAATTTTTAACCAAAGGTAACTTCTTGATATACTCATAATTCTCCTGTGAATAGAGCTCAGTTAGAGCAAGATAAACTGAGTTTTCTTCATCACCTTTGACATGACGAGCTGTTAAATATCTAAGAATTTTAGCCTCTTCTTTGGTACACTTAAGCTGTGAATAAATCTCTGATTTTTCAACATCATCACTTTGTAAAAAATTGATCAAATGGCGCAATCGATATTCCTTAAATTAAAAATTTTATGGGGAGAGTGAAGAGAGGGGCAAAACCCTCTCTTGAATAGATTTAAACTTTTATCGTAAAAATTTCATTGCCAAACCGGCAACATCGTCAAGCACACTACCATCATTGTCAAAATCAAGCATACTTATAAGCCCACCACCAGTACTTCTTCCGCCTCGAGAAGGTGAACTCAAAGAAGATCCACCTCCTCCAAGCATACCTTTACCAAGACTACCGATAATCATAGGAGCCAACATCGGCAATAAATTTTTAATGATAGATGAGCTAATTCCCGTATTTTGAGAAACTTGTGACGCTATTTCACGGCTCCCTTCACGACTACCTGTAATATAACCCAAAAGATCATTACCACGCTCTTTCATTTTTCCATCATTATAATGCTCTGATGGACGATCAAGCATATCAGCATATCTACTATCATTAATCAAATTCTCAAGCCTTGAAGAGTCAAGATCTTTGCTCTCTACTCTTCCTTTTACTTGACCAAACATCGCACTTCCTAAATTTTTCAAAAGTTCTTCTGCTCCACCTTGATTTGTACCAGCTCTTTTGGCAATCTGCCCAAGAAGATCTCCACCACCGCTTTGCAACAATAAATCAACTAATCCCATAAATAATCCTTTTTATAAATTCTAAATGTTAGGATTATACATTATTAGCGATAATATTGCAAATTATAATTTTTAACTAACTCTCTCAATCTATTTTTATGCCGATTTACAACTATTAAGTAAATTTAAATTGTGAAAAGGATAATGTATGAAAAGAGGTGCATTTACCATTGTTGAGTTGATTTTTGTTATTGTAATTGTTGGCATATTAGCTACAGTGGCAATTTCACGATTTGGAGATACTGAAGATAGAGCAAAAATAAATACTGAACTCTCAAGTGCTTCTGCATTAGAATCAGCTATTTTTGCAGCATTAAAATTTCATCAAGCAGACAACAGCAACTCAAAAGTAAATTGGCACCAATATGATGATATGAATGACTCCACAGCAAGTACCCCAACCAGACAAAATCATTACAAAAATATAAATGATAAAAAAATAGTTTTATCAAAAATAATAAAAAGGAGTAATAGTTTTAAAATTACTGGATATCATCTGACAAATTGTCTTGGACAGAGATCATGGACAGATGGACTATATTGTGATACAATTATGATTGAATCATTAGCAACGGATAGCGAGGTAGGAGCTATATATCCTATAAACTTTCCAGGACAAGATGTACCAGGAAAACCCGATAAAAATGATTTTTGGGTTTTTAATCCCTCAACAATTGATCTAAATATAAGTAGCCGAAACACTACACCAATTAACCCCACAATAGTTAAAGCTGGAGAGTTAAAACTTATTGATGTTAATGGCACAAGTCCCGTCCCAAATACATATGCGGTCGGAATTTCAGGATTTACAGGCAATAATAATATATATTATTTTTATGCCCCTGCGCAATAAATGTTACTTAATAGTTATATA
>CAYUSV010000170.1:0-2939 GCA_964447385.1 uncultured Campylobacterales bacterium
TTAACTCTCTGAGTATTTATGACTATGTGGCATTTGGCTGGTTTACTCTTTTGCTTATTGCTATGATTTCATTATCTGCTATAATGATTAAAAAAAGACCAAAATGCTCAATCTATCTTATGATTTTTTCAATATTTTTGATACTGTTAGCTCCTATTGCTATAAAACTGTTTTTAGATAAAAGTGTTAGAAAAGTTGTTGTAGTGGATAAAAATCATACTATTTTGAATTTTTCAAAATCTTTGATAGTTACAGGAGAGTTAGAAAATAGAGGGAAAATAGATCTTTATAAATGTTACATAAATAGCAAGATTTTAAAAACCCCTGAAAATTTTTTTAAGGATATATCAAATTATTTAAAGCCTATTGAAGAAAAGACGATTATACTTACAGAGGATTTGTTTCAAAAAGAGAGAAAAGAGTTCAAAATGGTTTTTGAAAATTTTAAATATAGCGGCAGTTATGATGTAATTGTTAAAGCGGAGTGCTACTGATGATTTTTATGACACCTCTTCACTGGATTGTTGTTGCTGTTTTTTCTGTGCTGTTTTTTATGCTTGTTATCTTATCTTCTAGTGAGAAAAATACTAAAACATTAATCTCTATGATATTTTCATCATTTCTTTTGGTTGTTGTAGGAACAGCATTTTCACTTTTTGCACTTGATAAATATACTAAGGAAGCAAAACTTCTATCTTCATCCCAAATAAGAGATCATTCAAGTGAGAGTGTAATCATAAGAGGAAAGATTAAAAATATCGGTAAGTTTAAGATAGGCTATTGCAATGTTGAAGTTCGAATGATAAACCCTAGAAAAAGAGGAGGAAAAATCTCTTACTTTACCCCTAGTAAATCACTTAGTTTTGGCTCAAAAGGTGCAAAAGGAAGTGTTGTAGAAGAGGAGTTTTTGGCAGTTAAAAATATAGAGCCAAAAAAATCAAAAAACTTCAAAATAGTGATGGATTTCCCTCCACACTTCTCAAACCCAGAGTATAAGTTAAAGCTTTTTTGTCACTAATTTACAAAGTAAAAAGATTCAGCCTTTATCTCTTTAACTTGATGAAGTAGCTGGTCATTTGTAATTAAGGTTAAGTTGTAAGATAGAGCCGTTGCACAAATAATTGCATCTGCTCTAGGAATTGAGTATTTTTCCTCTATCTTTTGGGCATGTTGCTTAATTGTTTCATTTACGCTTAAAATATTTATTTTAGAAAACAGCTCAAGTATAACCTCTTTCTCTTCTTCTGTTATTTTATAAAAAGATAATATCTCTTTTTTACTGACTTCAGTTGCACAGTAAATTGCTTCTGGTAACTCTAGTCCACTTTTTAATGAGTAAATAATCACATTTGTATCTAATAAATATCTATCTTGCATCTCTAATCTTTCTTTGGTACTCTACTGGATTTACATCATCAAAACAACTTATGCTGATTTGTGATAAGTCTAAAGCTTGTGCTTTTGCATCTGGGTTTAAATCTAAACTTTTGTCATTGGATATCTCAATTTCACAAGAGGGAATAACTTCATCTTCAGAGATTTTATCATCCTCAACACATAAAGTTACTTTTGCATATTTATCATGTAAATCTCTATATTTTGGAGGAACTTCAATAATTCCATTGATTATGTTTGCTTCAAATTCTACAGTCTGCATGATTACCTTAATATTATAGATTTAATAATTCTTAAGATTTTACTATAAATTACTTAAACATACTGTAAAAATTAGATAATTTTATATATTTTATAATAATTATTAAATCTTTTTTGTTTATTGCCGATATTCAAACTATAGCAAAATACAAAAAAAGGAAGTAATTATAATGGTAGCAGTCAAAAAAAGAGTAGAAGATGAGCCAAGTTTTGGAGAGAGTGTAAATGAAAATGGTTTTGTTGAACCTGATTTTAGAATTTTAGATGAAGAGATCATTTTAAGTCCTAAAAAATATATCTTAAGTAAAACAGATACAAAAGGTATTATTGAGTATGGTAATGATTACTTTGTTGAGATTTCTGGATATAGAGAAGATGAGCTTATAGGTCAACCTCACAATATTATTCGTCATCCTGATATGCCAAAAGTTATATTTAAACTTTTATGGCAGAGAATTCAAAGTCGTGATAATATCGTAGCAGTTGTAAAAAATTTGTCAAAAGATGGTAGATATTATTGGGTTATGACAGAGTTTGAAATCAAAATTGATAAAATTACAAATGAGATTACAGGATATTTTGCTTATAGAAAAGCAGCTCCAAGAAAAGCTATTGAAAAAATTGCTCCTTTGTATAAAAAACTTTTAGATATTGAAAAAGTAAATGGGGTTGAAGGTTCGCAAAAATACCTAGCAGCACTTTTAGAGGCAGAAAATAAAACTTATGATAAATTTATAGATGAAGTAACTGGAAGAAATTCTGGTATGATGAAGTTATGGTTTATGGCTATGAAAAAGTTCTTTTCTTAACCAACTTTTCAGTAAACTCCTTGGAAAATGAACTAAGGAAAAAAAATGTCCAAGATACAAATTTGGCACAACCCAAGATGCAGTAAATCAAGAGATGCATTAAATCTCCTCGAAAGTGAGGGGATTAGTGCAGAAGTTATAAAATACCTCGATACAAAACCAACATATGAAAATATCAAAACACTTTTAAACTCTTTAGGAGTTAGCCCCAGAGAGCTAATGCGAACAAAAGAGGATATCTACAAAGAGTTAGATCTTAAAAATGAAAATGATGAGAATAGACTTATAGAAGCTATGGTAGAAAATCCAAGATTGATTGAGAGACCAATAGTTATAAAAGATGGCAAAGCAGTTATCGGCAGACCGATTGAGAATATTATCAATTTGGTAAGGGGATAGTATGTTTTCTGCAGTAAATCTAACTCAAAGATATGGTAAAAGAGTGCTTTTTGAAAAGATAAATATCTCTTTTGA
>CAYUSV010000171.1:0-2915 GCA_964447385.1 uncultured Campylobacterales bacterium
GATATCATCTCTCCTGCAATTTTGGCAAATCTTGAGTATCTATCAACAATTGTTAAAAAACCGTCATTGTCAAGTTTCCCTTTATCGCCTGTTATGTACCATCTTATGCCATCTTTTTCTATGATTACCTCTTTAGTTTTTTTTGTATCTCCTAGATACCCTTTCATGATTTGCGTTCCACCTACTATGATCATACCCTCTTCACCGATTGGAAGCTCTTTATGGGTATCTGGATCGACGATTTTACATGTTGAGCCTGGAAATGGCATACCAACTGTCCCTTTTTTTTGTCCGATTTGAAGTGTCCAGTATTTAGGATTTAGTGCATCAGGGATATTTGCGCTAATTCCCGGTGTTGCTTCTGTAGCGCCATAAGCTTCATAGATATCAAGTCCAAATTTTTGTTTAAAACCGTTTCTTACATCTTCAGATATCTTTTCTGCTCCTCCAACAACAAAACGGATACTTTCAAACATGTGAGGTATGAGTTTTCTATTTTTGCTGTAGATTCTAAAAAATGTTGATGTGCCAAAGAGTAGGGTACCTTGATACTGTGCTGTTAATTTTCCAACACCCTCTGCGTCAGTTGGATCAGGTTGGCAGATAAAAGGAACCCCCTCAATGAGTGGTGATAGTGTAGCAACTGTCAAACCAAAGACATGAAAAGTAGGAAGTGTAGCCATAATCACATCATCATCTTTAAAGTTAATCAAGTTGCAAAATTGTTTGATATTTCCCATAAAGTTTTTATGTGTTAGCTCAATACCTTTTGGTATACCCTCACTTCCGCTACTAAATAAAATGGCGGCAGTATCATCCATGCTGATTTTTTTAATCCAGAGTTTTTGGAGTAAAAAGTTTGGCAATATCTTCATAAGTGCCCAATTTTTTAAAACATCAATTTTTTTAATATCTAGTTTTATATCCTCTACAAAAACAGTATTTGCACTCTCTAATGAGCCTTGTATATCCATACCTTTTGCTTTTAATTTGGTTAAAAATTGTTTGGAAGTATAAATGGTTTTAATTTCTGCTTTTTTTATGGCATGTGTTAGTGATTCCTCATTGGCTGTGTAGTTTAAATTTACTACTGTTTTGCCAAGTATTAGAGATGCCATATTTATGATAGTTCCACCAACCGAAGCTGGCATGACTATACCTATGTTTTGTTCATCAGCAGATCTTATAGCTATTTGGTTGGCAAATGTTTTTACTACTGCCGCAAATTTGTGGTTGCTTAGTTTTGTACCTGTAGCATCTGCAATACATAGTTTTTCACCCTGTTTTTTTGCCATCTTAAGCCATGCGTTTGGTAGAGGTTTTAGACTCTGTACATATTTGCTCCATGATTCAATTTGAAGTTGAAATATCACTTTTTTTAACTCTACTGCTGTTGTACTGCTTGGCAGTGGCTCCCCAAATGATACACCCACATCTCTACTTTGATGTTTGACATTATCTTTCTGCTTTTTGTGAGCATAAGAGAAACGACTACCCCAAAGACCACGAATATAAAATGGAATGATAGGAATATCACTGTTTTTTATAGCAAGTTCAAACCCTTTTGCAAATGCCCCTAAATGACCATTTCTTGTGATAGAACCCTCAGGGAATAGGGCGACAATCTTACCCTCATCAAGTTTTGCTCTGATATCTTTAAATGCCTCTTTACTAGCTCTTGCTGAGATAGGAATGAGTCCAAAAAATTTAAATATAGGTTTAAGATACCATTTTTCATAAATGTTTCTCTCTATAACAAAACTGACTCGTCTTGGTGCTGCAATTGAGAGTATCATCCAGTCAATCCAACTTACATGGTTTCCAAGCAACAAAGCAGCACCATCTTTTGGAAAATTTTTTATCCCGTGTGTGGACAATTTATATCTAAAATTTGCAATAACTTTAAAAACTAAACGAAGAAGAAATTGAGGTAAGGTTATAAAGCTATAGAGCGCTCCAATGGCAACGGTTACAAACAATAGAGTAAAAATTGAGCTAATCGAAATATCAAATAGTGCTACAAACATGGTTATAAGTAAAAAAACCAACATCAAAAATGATTGTACAAAATTACTAGTAGCCATGATACGACCTAGCTGATGCTCTTGTGAGCGAAATTGTATCAAGGCATTTAAAATGACGATCAAAAAACCGCCAAAGATACCAAAGATAAGAAATAAAATACCCAAGACAATAGCAGATGAACTGTTTGCTATAAGAGTAATTACAATAGATACGCCAATAGCTCCAATAGGTATAAGTCCTGTCTCAATATAGTTTTTAGATAACTTCATAGTAAGAACAGAGCCAATAGCAATACCAACACCAGCTAGTGCCATTATACCTTGTGCAATAACAGTGTTGTGCTCATTTGCCACCTCTTTTAAGTGTACTCCAAAAATTGCAATTATCACTTGTGCAACTGCATAAAAGATAGAGAGTCCTATGATACTTTCAAATATAACACGGTTAGAAAATGCTAGTGAGAGATTCTCTTTTAGATATCCAAACCTTAAATATTTATCTTTTTTCAAAACCAAACTCTTATCACCTTCAACGAAAGATGGTACTTTTTTAGTCAAGTGAACTTGAAGTGCAGCAAAAGCAACTAAGATAAGAGTAATTGGCCAAATATTACTTAAAATATCTGAAGTACTTACTTCTTTAGCATCAATTAACCACTCAAAAGCAAAAGAGAAAAGAAGTGAACTTAATAACATAGCAACAATAGTAACAGTTTGAACGATACCGTTACCTTCTGTTAAGCTCTCTTTGCCAAAAAGCTCTTTGATAAGTCCATATTTAGCAGGAGAGAAGATAGCACTTTGAAGTGCAAGTAAAAAGGTGAGAAAAAGAGCTATCTTAAATAAGCCAAAAAAGTAACTTATGGAAATTAATATAGTGATTATAAGTGC
>CAYUSV010000172.1:0-2896 GCA_964447385.1 uncultured Campylobacterales bacterium
CTTAGATTTTTGTTTTAGAATTATATCATAAAAAATTACAAACTTTTTGCAACAGCAAAGCTTTAGCAATGATGATTTTTATCTCTTTTTTTCGATAGTAAATCCAAAAAATACTTTCTATTTGAGAGCTGAACATTCTCTTATTTTTCAGGACTGACTAAGTACTCTTTTATCGTCACTATTTTGATACCACAATCACAAAATCTCTTGTCATTGGTTATCATTATATCGCAACCGTTTTCTTTTGCACAAAGACATTGTAAAACATCTTCAAAGTCTAAACTGTTTTCCAATGAAAAACTGATACCATCTTCAATAACTTTTGCACCAAATGAGACTATATGCCATCTATGTTGAATAAATTGAAAAAATTCTAAAGCATATTTTTTATCTTCATTTATATAAAAAATAGTACTTAACATATCTTCACTAATAAAAATTTTACATTCATCAACCACTAACTTTTCCCAAATTTTCAAAGCATCTTTATGCGATGGACGGTTTGAGCTGATGATATCTAAAATAATATTTGTATCAACAAATACTTTATTGCCCATATTTTTCCTTGGCAACTTTTTCTCTAATCTCTTTTGATGTTAATCCATCAAATCTTTTATGTATCTTACCTTTACCAACAAATTGTTTGATCTCATCAAGTTTCTTTTTGATCTCTTTTGCTTTTTTCTCTTCTAAAAACTCTCTTACATCATCTAGTAACTTTTCTGAGATAAACATTCCCTTGATTTTGTGTGTCTTTTTATCTTCTATCTCAACATAGTCATACTCATCTAAAATAGAAAAGTTTCTCGTAACTTCTCGGATACCTATTCTCTTTGTCATATTTTATCCTTTGACTGATATGTTGCATTATACGATATAATGAAAAATTTGTCAAATTATAAAATCTTAAATATCCGACAGGCATATAGATAGACTTTATCCCTCTTTGAGTAATGTACTGATTTGGCACACGTAGACCCCTTATTTTTAATACAAAAATCCAAACAGCCAAAGAGGTATCTTTGCACCAAAACCTACCTCTATATCATCAGCAACAATAAAAGAATTTGGCATATCTTTAATTTGTTCAAAATTTTTATTTTTTCCTCCAACTTCAATTGTATACTCTTTATCGATGATAAAATCTCCTTTTTTAGAAGCTTCGATAGTATGCCCAGCATTTTCTAAAGAAGAGGCAATAAAACTCTCTCTCAATGTACCTATATTGGCTTTAGAATACAACGAGTAAAACATATTTGGATTATCAAGATAAATCTTTTCAGGCTTTTTGATAATTCCTTCACCTCTTCCTTGCATAGGTATCATTCTTATGATACATCCAGCTTGCAAAGCAGTAAGATAACTATAGAGGGTTTTGTTGTCAAGCTCTACAGCTTCTGCCAAGCTTCGCATGTTTGGTTTATAGGGAGAGGAGAGACAAAGCATAGTCAAGATCTTTTTTATATTTCTTAATTTTTTAGCGTCAATCGTATAGATATTGATTAAATCTACATCGATTGTTTTATTGATAGCTTCTGTGAGTTTTATCTTTGAGCTGTCTCTATCTTCTAGGTAAAAAGGATAATATCCATACTCCATATAAGCTCTAAAATATTTAAGAGGTTTGATAGTAGAGATAATATCTGATGCAATTGTTGTATGATTGTCGATAATCTGTTCCAAAGAGTATTTATCAAACTTTAACGAGGTTTCAATCTCAAGAAATTCTCTAAAAGATAGTGTAGGTAGTGTGTATTTTACTGCTCTTCTGCTCAAATCAGCACTATTTAAATGAAGGGCAGAAGATCCAGAAAAGATGACATTTAACTCCAAAAAATCCCAAATCATCTTAAGATCATTGGCAAAATCTTTCTGAGTATGAATCTCATCTAAAATCAAAAGTTTTCCGCCTAAAGCAGCAAAATCTTTGGCTATATCAAGTACAGTAGATGAACTCATCAAAGGGTGATCAACAGATATATAGAGCATCTCGTCAACACTGAAGTCAGACTGTTTCATAAATTGTAAAAGCAGTGTCGTTTTCCCTACTCCTTTTGCTCCAACGATACCTATAATCTTATTGTTTAGGTTGAGTTTATGGAGAAGTTCTCGTTTATATTTTGGTACTTTCTTTGTGTAAAACAGTAAAGAGTACTCTTTTAGTGCATCAAGTATTGACATGGTATTCCTGCTTTTACGCTATATTATTTGGAATATAATACCTACTTTTTATTTAAAGTTAACTACACTTTAGACAAATCCTTCCATTATTTCAAACCTTTTCTCCAATTTTAATACCATAAAATTTATATCCTCAGTAGGGTTCTAAGGGTTCTTACTTTTGGTGTACTCAGGGGTAAGTTACCACCTTAAAACTTTTTCTTGCTATAATTCTCATAGGAATAATTGTGGCGAGAAGAATGAGAATTGAAAATGCAGGTTTTTACCACATCATAAATCGTGGAATAAACAGAGGGAATATCTTTAACTCCACGGTAGATAAAGATAAGTTTTCAGAGATTGTTTGTGAAGTGTCATCTCATTATGATTTTACTATACATAGATTTGTGTTGATGAACAATCACTATCATCTACTTTTAGAAAACACAAGAGAAAATCTTTCACACAGCATGAGACAAATAAACTCAACATATGCAAAATATTACAATAATAAAGTACAAACGATCAGGACATTTTTGACAAGGTCGATTTAAGTCATGGTATGTTTTTGATAAAAACTATCTTTTTGTGCTTTTTAAATATCTTGAATTTAATCCTAAAAGAGTAGAGCAAAAATTTAAACTAGAAGACTATTTTAAAAAAGAGATGTCAAAAAAAGATAGAAATGAAGCGATACAAAAAGCTTATCAGGATGATTTTATGCAGAGTGAGATTG
>CAYUSV010000173.1:0-2868 GCA_964447385.1 uncultured Campylobacterales bacterium
TCCCAAGTTAAAAAAAGAGCTAAAGAAAATGAATATCCATTAAAAGCCATTATGGAGGAAGAGTAAAAACAATGTTAAACAAAGAGTTGAATTCTGTATTAAACGAGGCGTTAGAGTTTGCAAAGAGTAGCAGACATGAGTATGTGACAATTGAGCATGTATTTTTCTCCATATTGACAAATGAACAAGCTATAGAGTTACTGAAAAAATTGGGTGCTGATACAAAATTTTTACACGAGAGAATCAAAACGCATTTAGATTCGGTTTTTAAACCATTACCAGAAAACAACTATCATGATCCTTTTGAGACAGTTGCATTGGCTCGTGTTATCGATTCGATGATTCAACAGATCAAAGGTGCTGATAAAAAACAGGCAAATGTAGGTGATTTATTAGCAGCACTTTTTGAAGAGGAGAGGAGTTACAGCGTATATCTTTTAAAGCAGCAAGGTATCTCTAAACTAGCAATTATAGAAGCATTGACAGATGATAAGCATAAAGAGGAGACCGTAACAACTCCAAAAGAGGATGGCGATCTTGCAAATTATACAGTCAATCTCAATGAAGTAGCAAGAAGTGGCAAAATCGACCCTGTCATAGGGAGAGAAGATGAGCTAAATCGTGTTATGCAAGTTTTGTGTCGTAGAAAAAAGAATAATCCTCTCTTAGTAGGTGAGCCAGGTGTTGGGAAAACAGCGATTATCGAAGGATTAGCACTTAAGATTAACAATGATGAGACACCTGATATATTGAAAAATGCTTCACTCTTTTCTCTGGATATCGGAAGTCTTTTATCTGGTACAAAATATAGAGGTGATTTTGAAAAGAGACTTAAAGGTGTTTTAACAGAGTTAGAGTCTATTGACAATGCAATACTTTTTATCGATGAGATACACACTATCGTTGGAGCAGGCTCCACTAGCGGTGGTTCAATGGATCTCTCAAATCTTTTAAAACCAGCTCTTTCAAGTGGCGCTATCAAATGTATAGGTGCTACAACCTATGGAGAGTTTAGAAACTTTTTTGATAAAGATAAAGCCCTTAGTCGTAGATTTGCAAAAGTAGATGTTGATGAGCCTAGTATTGAAGATACCTATAAGATACTTATAGGATTAAAAGATAAGTATGAAGAGCATCACAATGTAACATATAGTGATAAAACTATAAGAACAGCAGTAGAACTTAGTAAAAAACATATCAATGACCGTTTTTTACCTGATTCTGCAATCGATCTTATCGATGAAGTTGGTGCATCATTTCATATAGATGAGAAAAATAGAGTTGAAGTTAGTGTAGCAGATATCGAAGAGATAGTTGCAAAAATCGCAAATATACCGAGTCGTCAAGTCTCAACAGATGATATCTCAATTCTAAAAAATCTTGAGAGTGAGCTAAAAACGAAAGTATTTGGTCAAGATGAAGCAATTATGCAATTATCTCGTGCAATCAAGCGAGGAAGAGCAGGTCTTGGTCGCCCTAACGCACCAATAGGATCTTTTCTTTTTGCAGGACCAACAGGTGTTGGTAAAACTGAAGTCGCAAAACAACTTGCAAATACATTGGGTGTACATTTTGAGCGATTTGATATGAGTGAGTATATGGAAAAACATAATGTATCAAGACTAATCGGAGCACCTCCTGGATATGTCGGTTATGAAGAGGGTGGACAGCTGACTGAAGCAATCCGTAAACATCCATATACCGTTCTTTTATTAGATGAAGTAGAAAAAGCACACCCAGATATCATGAATATCCTTTTACAAGTGATGGATAATGCAACTCTAACAGACAATGACGGAGTCAAAACTGATTTTAGAAATGTTATAGTTATCATGACGAGCAATTTAGGTACTAAAGCTGCTCCAAAAGTAGGTTTTAACAAAGATGAAACACACAAAGCAAATGAAGCAATAGCTGACTTTTTCGCACCAGAGTTTAGAAATAGATTAGATGCTATTGTGCACTTTAAACCTCTTGGTGAAGAGATCATGGTCAATATCGTTGATAAACTTTTAGTTGAGCTTGAAGAACAACTAAAAGATAAAGAGATTACGATTGAGGCAAGTTTGGAAGCTAAAAAATACTTTGCAAACAAAGGTTTTGATTTACTTCTTGGAGCTAGAGTTATGGGTAGAGTTATACAAGATGAGGTTAAAACTCCACTGACTGATGAAGTTCTTTTTGGAAAGCTTCAAAATGGTGGTGTAGTAGTACTAGATATAAAAGATGATAAGCTTATCATAGATTATAAAGAGATGGCAAAGGTTTGATCCCCCAGATCAGCAAATACTCTTATACTTTCCCAAACCCAAGAGACGCCTCCAAAGAAGGATTAGTCGCTTGGGGCGGAGACTTAAATCCGAACCGTATACTCTCTGCCTATCGACAAGGTATATTCCCATGGTATAATGATAATGATCCAATTTTGTGGTGGAGTCCAGATCCTAGACTAGTTCTTTTTTTTGATGATCTGAAAATATCCAAAAGTCTAAATAAAAGCCTCAAAAAATATGAAGTAAAATTTGATACAAACTTTGAAGCTGTCATACGAAAATGTAGAGATGTAAGAACTCTTAAAAATGAAAATACATGGATACTTGAAGAGATCATAGAAAAATATATAGAGATACATCAAATGGGCTTTGCTATGAGTGCTGAAACTTATTATGATGGAGAGCTTATCGGTGGACTTTATGGTATATTGATGGGAAGTATTTTTTGCGGAGAGTCGATGTTTGCCCTAAAAAGTGATGCTTCTAAAGTTGCTCTGGTAAGACTTGCCCAAAAACTTCAGAGTGAAGGATATGAGTTTATCGATTGTCAAGTACCTTCAGAGCATTTGAAGTCGATGGGGGCTTGTGAGATTGC
>CAYUSV010000174.1:0-2786 GCA_964447385.1 uncultured Campylobacterales bacterium
CATCAGATTTTGAATCTGACGTGTCTACCAGTTTCACCACCCCGGCAGATTTTGAAGTTTGAAATTCATTTCAAACTTCAAAAAAGTAGTTAAGATTTTGCTACTGCTTCTTTAAGTTTTTTACCAACCTTAAATTTTACAGCTGTTGTCGCAGGGACATCTACTACTTTATCAGTGCCAGGAACTCTAGCCGTTCTTGCCGCACGAGGGGCAGTTGAAAATGTACCAAAACCAATAAAACTAACAGTTTTTCTATCAACCAATGCACCTTCTATAACTGTTAGTGCTGCATCTATAGTTGTTGTTGTATCTTTCTTAGATAAACCGGTTTTATCCGAAATCGCTTGAATTAATTCAGCTTTTTTCATAAATTTTACCTTCCTTGTTTTGAAATAACGGGACATACTACAATTTTTTTATTAAAAAAAGAAAACTTTTTAACAAAATAGTGCATTTTTTTGCAAATTTGTCGATAATTCTCTTAGAAGAGTCTTTTTTTAGGGGTATTGCTATGAGAGTTACAAATCAATTTTTATTTGATAATTTTAAAAATGACAACGCAAAAGTACAAAAAGAGTTAAATAGATTAACTACTCAAATCTCATCTGGACAAAAAATCCAAAATAGTTATGAAGATAGTGCAGTCTATACGGATGTATTAAGATTTGAATCCAAAGAGGCTGAACTTGCTGGAATTAAAGAGAGATCTATAAATGCAAGATCTCTTACAGATGCCAGTGATTCGGCACTAAATGATTTTACACAAACTTTAAGAGATTTTAATACAAAACTTATAGCTTCAGCTAATGCAACTATGAATAGTAACAATCTCCAAGCAATAGCAACAGAGCTAGAAGAGCAGAAAAAACATATGATTTCACTTGCAAACTCACAGATGAATGGACAATACCTTTTTTCTGGCAGTGCTGTAAATGTCAAACCGATTGATAATGAGGGAAGATATTATGGCAATGATAAAGCGCTCATGACATCAATTGGTGAAGGTGTAGAGATACAGAGCAATATTGACGGTAAATCTCTTTTTTTAGGAGATGACTTAAGTGTCAATAAAATAGTCCAAACAAATGTAAGACTTACCAATCAGATATCAGATGAACCATATGAACCGTTAACTTTGGATAGTACGATTAGAGATATGGTTGGAGATGATGATACAGACTCTACAAATGATAAATCAGTACACTTTTTTATATCAGGAACCAATAGAGATGGTAGTGCTTTTAAAGATATCATAGAGATTTTACCGGGTGCTAAAGTAGGGGATTTGATAACAAAGATAGAGGAGAGTTTTGGAGGTGATGCTTCTGTATCGTTAAATGATAATGGAAATATTGTCATAAAAGATCTTAAAAGTGGCTATAGCCAAATTGATTTTAAGATGGTAGGGGTTCAAGGTATAACAGATGCGACTGAGACAAATTTAAATAGTGTAACAGGAGATAAAATCATCAGTTTTAACAAGAGTAATTTTCAAGCTCTTAACTCATCTCTTGATGAATCACTACAGATGGATCAATTTTATTTTCAAAAGAGTGGTGGTAAGTTAGAGGGTAATGTTGCGATTATAGATAATGGTGTTTTTGCAGATGCTACTAGTAAATTGGGTGATATTATAAATAGTTCACCAATGGTTGATAAAATTTTTGATATGAAAGTGACAGATATAAATGGAGTTTCAAAAGATATAGAGTTAGATCTCTCTGCTACTTCAACTTTTAGTGTTAGTGGTACAAGCTACAACATATATAATGCAGATGGAACAGTTACAGATGCCGACTCCTTTACGATGGGACAGTTAAACAATATCATAGCCATGACACTATCAGACTCTCTTCCAGCCTCAACAGCAAGTGCTTTGGATTTTAATACAGCAATCAAAACTGCCAAAGAGAGTATAGATGTAACAATAAACCAAAGTGGTCATCTTCAGATCAAAGACAAATCTGACCAATTGAGTAAAATTGAGTTTGCTTTTTACGATCGTGATGCAAATGATTTTTCTAAAAAAACGACACCTTCACTATCGTTTATGTCTAACAATGCAGTAACAACTGCAAAAGCAAATATAAACTTTTTTGATGAGATAGATAGTATAATTGCTTCTGTGAGAAATGGAGTTACCGATCTTGATTCAACCTCAGATGACCCTAGAAGTATAGGTATGCAAACAGCTATCTCAAAACTAGAGCAGATGAATAGCCACTTTAACACTGCACAATCCAAAATAGGAATTAGGTCAAAATCACTACAGCTAGCGGAGCAAAAAGCATCAGCACTTGAGGTTAATGTCATGCAACTTAAATCTAGCGCAACTGAAATCGATATGGCAGAGACATTTATGAAGCTTAATCAAGTCACATTAAGTTACCAAGCGATGCTTCAAACTATAACCAAAGTCAATTCACTCAGCCTACTTAACTACTTAAAATAATTTATATAGATGGTGGTATCTTTGTATCGATACTCTCATTGGCGATGATACTTGCTAACTCATCGCTCTCAACAATCTCTTTTTCTATAAGGGCAAGGGCTAGTTTTTCTATTTTTCCCCAATGTTCATCAACTAGCTTTTTAGCTCTTTTTTGAGCTTCGTTTATCCAATGTAAATATCTTTTTTCAATCTGTTGACTTAAAAAATAGTTATCAAGCGGTAGAATAGAGTCAATGTTGATAAACCCAAGATCTTTATCTAAACCAAGATTGGCGATAGCAGTATAAGCTTGTAAAGAGGCTTGTGATAAATCATCAACAGCTCCGCTATCTAT
>CAYUSV010000175.1:0-2705 GCA_964447385.1 uncultured Campylobacterales bacterium
TAGACTCTATCTCTTTAAATCCTGATAGTGCTTTGAAAATGAGAGAAGTTGTTTTGGAGATTGAGAAGTTGCATTAGGAGTAAGACTTTTTCTTGCTCCTACTTCTTAACATCAACCATTTATCCGCTTCCATAACTATAATCAAACAAGCAGCAATTACGGCAAGTGACAACCAAGTATCAAAAGATACCGGCTCAGTTTTGAGTACATTTTGCATAAAAGGGATATGCATACAAGCAATGTGCAAAAATTGGGTAAATATTACAAAAACAATCAACATAATGCTACCTCTATAGCCAATTTTGTGCAAGAAATTGTACTCTGTTCTTGCATTAAATACATGAGCATTTTCAAATAATACCATCAGAAGCAAGGTGATATTTCTAGCACTTTCAACACTCTCTCCGCTTTGTAGTAAAAAGTAAAACAGAATAAAAGAGACAATACCGATATACAAACCAGCAACTAAAATTCTTCTAAGCATGATGGCATTAAAAATCGGCTCTTTTGGAGGACGGGGTTCTCTTTTTAAAAGTCCAGGTTCGGCTTTTTCTAGTCCTAACATGACATGCTGTATACCATTTGTAACAAGATTTAGCCATAAAAGCTGAACTGGAAGCAAGGGCAAAGGAAGACCTGTGATAAAAGAGAGCATTACCAAAACAAGCTCCGCAAATCCAGTAGATATCAGCAGATAAATCACTTTTCTAATATTGTCATGTGCTCGTCTCCCCTCTTCAATACCACTTACTATCGAAGAAAAGTTATCATCTGTTAGGATGAGGTCACTTGAAGCTTTGGCGATATCTGTACCGCTTTTGCCCATAGCAACTCCAATGTTTGCATGTCTTAATGCGGGAGCATCGTTTACTCCATCTCCAGTAACGGCAACATAGTGTCCAAGTGATTGAAATGCTTTAACTATTTTCATCTTCTGTACTGGGGTCACTCTTGAAAAGACTGTTTTATGCTTTATATCCTCAGCCTCAGCTCCGCCACTTTCCCAAGTTAATAACTCATCTTCACTCATGACTTCTTTGTTTGATGAGGCGATATCAAGCTCTAAAGCAATACAAAGAGCAGTATTTGGGTGATCTCCTGTGATCATAACAACTTTGATGCCAGCCTCTTTTGCTTCTTTGATAGCTTTGGGACTCTCCTCTCTTACAGGGTCTATAATAGCAACGAAACCTAGATATGTGAAGTTATTTAGATTGATAGCAGATTCATCAAATGACTCTTTGTATGAGAGTGCAATTGTTCTATATCCTTTAAGTGCCCACTTATCAACATCTGCCAAAATATCTTTTTTCTCCTCATCTGTTATTTTGCAGTGTGAGAGTATGGTTTCAGCTGAGCCTTTGCTAAATTGAATAATCGCATTGTCTATCTCCATTGAAACAGCAGAAAATCTATTTTGTGGTTCATAAGGTATCTCATCCATTTTTCTATAAAATTTTGAATTTTTTAAATAAGACCCATCTACATTTGATGCAAATCGTGCCAAAGCAATGTCTACCTGATCACCAAAAAAATCAAAATCTCCATCTTTGTTCTCTTCATAATGCATCTCGTTACATAACACCGATGCAAGATAGACTTTGTCTTGAATTTTATCCATTGTATTGGTGTCATAAACATTATCTTTAGATATAAAATACTCTACACTTAGTCTATTTTGTGTTAATGTTCCTGTTTTATCACTAGCTATCAAGGTACAAGATCCAAGCCCCTCAATTGCAGCTAATTTTCGAACAATTACATTTCTTTTTGACATAGCTCGTGAAGCTGATGTTAGAGCAACCGTTATAGCGACAGGAAGCCCTTCTGGTATCGTTGAGACAGCAAGCGCAACTGAAAATAAAAATAGTGCATAAAGCTCCATTCCTTTTAATAGCCCAATCGCAAATAACAACACAATCATGATAGCGATAACGATAGATATAGTAAATGAGAGTTTTTCCATTTTCTCTAAAAGAGGAATTTTTGCTTCACTTTTTTTACTAAGAAGCCCAGCAATTTTTCCAGCTTCTGTATCCACAGCGATAGCAGATACAACACCACTTCCTCTACCACTAGAGATATAAGTACCTGCAAAAAGCATGTTTTTTCTATCAGGCAGTAGTAGCTTAGTATTGTCACTTACAAAATGTGCATTTTTATGGACATCAACAGATTCTCCAGTCAATAAAGATTCATCTACCAAGAGATTTTTAGACTCCACAAGCCTAATATCAGCCGCCACCTTAATGCCTGACTCAAATACCAATACATCTCCCTTGGTAATATAGCGACTATCAATTTCTTGGACTTTACCATCTCTTAAAACCATTGTATTTGTCTTGATAAGGTTTTGAAGTAGTTTTGCTTTTTTAGATGCACTATACTCTTGATAAGTTCCAATCATCGCATTGATAATTAAAACTGCTAGGATAAAACCAGCATCTGTAAAGTCACCGATGATAGATGCTAAAAAAGCAGCTATCAATAAAATGTATATAATTGGACTTTTAAACTGTTGTAAAAAGTGTTCAAGGATTGTAGGGTCTGGTTTTGAAGAGAGGATATTTAGACCGTACTTTTCTATTCTCTTTTTTGCTTCATCGCTGTTTAAACCAGAGGCACTTGTATCTAAAATTAAGAGTGCCTCGTCAATCTTTTTTGTATGCAAAGACATTTTAGGCTCCTTGTGGGATTATACCTTA
>CAYUSV010000176.1:0-2703 GCA_964447385.1 uncultured Campylobacterales bacterium
CTTTAGCTAAAACATTTTCAAAACTTATATCTCTAGCTCTATAAAAAGGTGTATCAACATTTGCAAGATTTCCAGCTATCAACTTTTGTCTAAGAGCCCTAAAATCTAGCGCTTTTTCAACAATCGCATATAGTTTTGACCTATCCAACTTATAATCCTTATGTCAGACTTCTTGTCAAACTATACCTAAGAGGCAAATCCTCCCTTTGGTCTGAGCCTCACGGTATAATTTGACAAGAAGTCTGTTAAAAGAGTAGCACATAATATGCCTATTCTTAAAAAATTAAATTATTTGCACTATTGTATCTAAAATATCATATTAATCAAATTTTTTGTAGTATGCAAAATAATTAATTATGAGGTATATATTTGGCAACTGATAAGATTATTTTTTATGTTACTGTGTCACTTATTGTTATTGGGATAGTATTTTCACTCTCTCTTTCTGTATATACTACTACACAATTTGGTTATGATCAGTTTCACTTTTTTATGAGACAATTTGGTGTAGGTATGTTTTCTATATTTATAATTTGGGCAATTTCAAGGCTTGATCCTGATAAGCATTTCAAAATATTGGGATTTACTATATTTTTTATCTTTTTGACCCTCATGACGCTGATGCACTTTTTACCACCGGATTATGTTACTGAGGTTGGTGGTGCAAAGAGATGGATAAAACTTCCTTTTATATCTCTATCTCCGGTTGAATTTTTTAAAGTAGGTTTTATCTTCTTTCTCTCTTGGAGTTTTTCAAGAAAAATTGAACCAGGAGTTGATAAATTAAAAGATGAATTACTTATCTTTTTACCTTATGTGATGGCTTTTGGTGTGGTTGTATATCTTATAGCTATTATGCAAAATGATATAGGACAGGTGATTGTTTTGGGAACTGCATTGGCTGTTATGGCATTTATGGCAGGAACGAGTACCCGTTTTTTTATGTTCTCAATGCTTGGAGCTACAATCATCTTTATCACAGCAATTGCAGGAAGTGAACATAGGGTAGCTAGAGTCATATCATGGTGGAGCAATGTCCAAAACTTTGTACTCTCATTTTTACCAGAACAGATTGCTTCAAAACTTCGTGTTGATGTCAGTGAAGCACCATATCAGATAACAAACTCATTTTATGCTATCAAAAATGGTGGCTTTTTTGGACAAGGTTTAGGTGATGGCACTATCAAGCTTGGCTATCTTACTGAAGTTCATACAGATTTTGTATTGGCAGGAATTGCTGAAGAGTTGGGGCTTTTGGGTTTGATTTTTGTAGTAACTCTTTTTTTTATTATTATATTTCGTTCTTTAAAAATTGCAAATAGATGTGAAAATAGGATGTATTCACTCTTTGCACTTGGTGTGACTCTTTTGATAGGGACATCGCTTTTTATAAATAGTTTTGGAATTACAGGAATTACCCCTATAAAAGGTATCGCGGTTGCGTTTTTAAGTTATGGAGGTAGTTCACTTTTGGCTCACTCTATTGCTATTGGAATGGTTTTAATGATTAGTAAAAAGGTGCGTTTATGAAAATTGCAATTACAGGTGGTGGGACAGGTGGACATCTTAGTATCGCAAAAGCGATTAAAGAAGAGTTAAACAAAAGAGGCATAAAACCTATCTTTATCGGCTCGACCTATGGGCAAGATATGTCATGGTTTGAGGATGATGAAGGGTTTGAAGAGAAATATTTTTTTAAAACATCAGGCGTTGTAAATCAAAAATATTTAGGCAAGATAATCGCACTATCAAAGATAATAAAATCAGCCTTTAAATGCAAAAGTATCTTAAAAAAACACGATATAAAAGCTGTTTTTTCAGTAGGTGGCTATGGAGCTGCACCTGCGTCGTTTGCTTCAGTTATCTTTGGTAAAAAACTTTTCATACATGAACAAAATGCAGTATTAGGGAGATTAAACAAGCTTTTAAAACCAAAAGCAAATACTATATTTTCTTCATATTTGGAACATTCACCTGTATCTTCGTATCCTGTAAGAGAGATTTTTTTTCAAAACAAAAGAGTAAGGCAGGAGATAAAAACCATCATCTTTTTAGGAGGTTCACAAGGTGCAAATGCCATAAATGAGTTTGCTATAAAAATTGCTTCCTTGTTAAAAGAAAAAGATATCAGTATCATTCATCAATGTGGCAAAAAAGATATAGAAAAGTTACAAAAATTTTACCAAGAACAGAAAATAGATGTAGATCTTTTTGCTTTCTCCCACAAGCTTGAAGAGAAAATCCAAAAAGCAGATTTTGCTATTTGTAGGGCAGGAGCTAGTACGCTTTGGGAGTTAGTTGCTTGTGGATTACCAGCTTTGTATATTCCTTATCCTTATGCTGCGGCTGATCATCAGTTTTATAATGCTGATTTTTTAGCTAAAAAGAGTTTGTCGTTTGTTAGAAGAGAGCATGATTTAAGTCTCAAAGATTTAGATTCGATTTTTAATTGTGATATCCAAAAGATGAGTCAAGGGCTTATGAGTTTGATAGAACCTGATGGGGCTAAAAAAATTGTTGATTATATGTTGACAAAGATATAGCAACTGCTACTTAACACAGTTATAGAGAGATTTTGGAGAGGTACAAAATGTAAGAGGATTTTTTTGAAAAATTGTACTTTGGATTTAAGTTTAGGTAACAAGAACTCATATATAACCATCCCAGATCAAACTTCATCATAACAGTAAGTCATAGAGGGGT
>CAYUSV010000177.1:0-2702 GCA_964447385.1 uncultured Campylobacterales bacterium
AAATCGCCAAAGCATTAAGCCAATGCCAGAGCCTAAGTAGTCTTGAATGTTTCATGCTTTTTCCTCGTGGTTAATAAAGTATTGTGGATTGTACAATATATTTATGAATTGAAAGTGAATTGTAAGGATTGTTAATAGAGTGTGGATTTTTGATTAAAAAACAGTTCAATGCAAGTTTATGTTATAATTTATAAAAAAGAGAAGTAGATGAAGATAGAGAGTTCAAAAGTAGCATTTTTGCCTAGTCGTTTTGGTACATTTAAGATACAAGCATTTAAAGAGGGTGATAAAGAGCATCTTGTGATTTTTAAAGAGCCACTTTTGGATGTGCCAATTGTTAGAGTTCATAGTGAGTGTCTTACTGGTGATGGGATTGGGAGTTTGAAGTGTGATTGTCGTGACCAGTTGGAGTTTGCTTTGAGTGAGATTGAAGAAAATGGCGGTATGGTGATTTATCTTCGGCAAGAGGGGCGAGATATTGGACTTTTAAATAAGGTAAATGCTTATGCACTTCAAGATGCAGGGCTTGATACTGTGGAGGCAAATCATCAGCTTGGGTTTGGGGCGGATGAGCGAACTTATGAGGTTGTTGAGTATATATTGGATTATTTTGGGATTAAGAAGATTAGGCTTTTGACTAATAATCCTAAGAAGATTGAGAGTTTAAAAGGGGTCGAGATAGTAGAGAGGCTTCCTATCGTTATCTCTTCAAATGAGTACAATGAGGATTATCTTAAAGTTAAAAAAGCGAAAATGGGGCATCTGTATTAAGATGCAAGAGTTTGATAAGTTTTGTGAACTTCTTTTAAAATACAATAAAATCCATAGGCTCTCAGGTGCTAAAAATATTGCAGATGTTCAAAAAAATATAGATGATTCGCTTTATGCGATGGAGATATTGGAATTTGGTAAAATTAAAAAAGTTGTAGATATTGGGACTGGGGCAGGGTTTCCTGGTATGGTTTTGGCTATTGCTTTGAGAGATGTTCATTTTACTCTTGTTGAGCCACTTCATAAAAGAACTGCGTTTTTGCATCTTGTTAAATCTACCTACCGTTTACAAAATGTTGATATAATAAGTGATAGAATAGAAAATATAAAAGCCTTTAAAGCAGATTTGATTACTTCAAGAGCGGTTGCCAAGACAGGTTTTCTGCTTGATTTGGCAAAGGATTTTATAGGAGAAAAGACAGAGATGCTTCTTTTTAAGGGTGAAAATGTTTTTGATGAAGTGGATGATAGTATGGAGTATGAGATTATAAACAGGGGAAAGAGAAATTATTTATGGATAAAAGAGGTTAGATGAAGTTTATTATATTGGGGATTATTATTTATGCTATTTATTTTCTATTTTTTAGGAAATCTTCTCTGTTTAATAGAGATAAAAAACTAGAAGATAGTGAGACAGTTGTAGAGTGCCAAGAGTGTGGGGTTTATACGAGTGTAGATGAGACACTTTTGAGAGATGGTAAGCAGTTTTGCTCAAAAGAGTGTGCACAGTTAAAATGATAATTTTAGGTCACAATTATATAAAAAGTAAACCATTTTATACGATTAAAAATAGTGAAGATATAGAAAAAACTCCACCAAATAGTACAGTGGTTTTTAATTTTACTAAAGAGAATATAGAGCTTTGTGAGTTTTGTAAGAAAAATTCTGTCATTTTTGCAGTGATTGTTGATGAGGTTAGAGATATACTTTTTGCATCTGCTCTTGAAGCATCTTATATCATATGTGGGAAAGAGTTAGCTTTGAGAGCTCAAAAGCTTGCGGATGAGTATATGTTTGATGCAAAGATTTTACTATATGGTAGAGATGAGTCTTATCTAGAGTGGGGAGCGGATCTTGGAATTGATGGTATAATATTTGAAAATGGAATAAAAGGATAGATTTATGGAAGTAGCAAAAACAACATTTTTATTAACAGCGATGACGGTACTTTTTGTCTGGATAGGTGGCATGATAGGCGGACAAATAGGGATGATAATCGCATTTGTGATAGCTGTTGGGATGAATTTTTTTAGTTATTTTAACTCTGATAAGTTGGTTTTAAAACATTATCAAGCTGTTGAGGTAAATGAGATGCAGGCAAAAGGACTTTTTGATATTGTAAAAAGACTTTCACAAAAAGCTGATATGCCTATGCCAAAAGTTTACATCATACCTGATAGTGTGCCAAATGCTTTTGCAACAGGAAGAAACCACTCAAATGCAGCAGTTGCCGTAACTGAAGGACTTTTAGAGATTTTAAATGACAATGAAGTAGAAGCTGTTTTAGCCCATGAGTTAGCTCATGTGAAACATTATGATATTTTGATAGGAACAATTGCAGCTACAATGGCAGGAGCAATCGCAATGTTAGCAAACTTTGGAATGATATTTGGAGGAGGTAATAACAGACCAAATCCAATCGTTATGATAGCTTTGATTTTCATAGCTCCACTAGCAGCTTCAATAGTCCAGATGGCAGTTAGTAGAAACCGTGAATTTATGGCAGATGAGGGAGCTGCAAAACTTACAGGCCATCCTGAATGGTTACAATCAGCATTGGAGAAGCTAGATAGTTATAGTCGTGGACATGAAACTATGCATGAGGCTACTCCTGCAACTGCACATATGTTTATCATCAATCCTTTTTCTGGTAAACAGATGTCATTTAAAGCACTTTTTTCTACACATCCAAAGACAGAAGATAGAATTGC
>CAYUSV010000178.1:0-2692 GCA_964447385.1 uncultured Campylobacterales bacterium
TCATCATAAAGCTTTATGAAGATAGACAACCCATGCAAGATAAAGAGTCGATAAATAACTTTTTTCCGCTTCCTTATAACGATAAGTTAAATAGGCAAAAGGGTAAAAATAGACCGTCAGTTTTTCTTAAATATAGTGGTTCTTTAGATGAGGTTCAGATGGATTATGGATTTGTCTATCAAAATGGTTATGATTCTAGTCGTTATATGAGTTTAGAAGATAATTTCCTTGTACAAAATGCCTATATCGTAGACAAATTTATAGGCTATGCAACTTACATTTATGGAGATATGATATACAAAACAGAGCTTGTTTATGCTTTGAGTGATGATAAAGAGATAGCTGATTATGGTGAGTTTGGTTTTGGGTTGGAGTATACTTTGTATGGTTTTTGGGATACAAAAGATTTGGGGTTACTTAGTGAGTACTACTACAATGACAACAAAAAAGATGCAAAAAAGCTAGGTAAATTTTTTGCAAATGACCTCACTTTTGGATTTAGATTATCTCTAAATGACCAATCAAGCTCTGAAGTGCTTGGAGGATTTGATATCGATTTGGACAACGAAGAGAAGATATTTTTTGTTAAGTACGATACAAGAGTTTTAGAAAAATATAAATTAGGATTATCATATCAGAGGTTAGATCCTGTGAGTGACTCTAGTTTTAAAGAGTTAGATCAGCTAAAGCTTGATTTTGGCTACTATTTTTAGGAGAAAAGCGTGAAGAAATATATAGATTTTTTAGATAAATTTAAGTGGATTATAGCCATTGGTGTACCTCTTTTGGTTTTGGCTCTTGCTTCAAATCTTAAACATTTAGAGATGGATGGAAGTTATCGTATCTGGTTTGGAGAGGAGTCTAAAATCCTTACAGATTATGATGATTTTAGGCGTACTTTTGGAAATGATGACGCGATTATAATTACATTCAAAGATGAAAATGGAATCTTTACAAAAAAAGCGCTTCAGAGTATAGAAAATATTACCGAAGCTCTTTGGCAGATGAAGTATATCGCAAGAGTTGACTCCATAACCAACTATCAGTATGTTCATGCGAGTAATGAAGATCCAGATGATGTGATAGTTGAAGATTTTATACAAGATATAGATAATGCAGATAAAACATATCTAGAGGATAGAAAAAATATCGCAGTAAATGATCCATTAATCGTAGATGGGTTTATATCTCGTGATGGTACAACTACGATGATATCAGCAAGACTCACACCAAAAGCAAATGATGATACCGACAAGAGTGCGGAAATCATGAAGATGGTAAATGAGATTTTAGCTCCTGAGATCAAACGTACAGGTTATAAGTATTGGCTAAATGGTGGACCGCCTCTAAATACATCTTTTGTAGAGATTGGCACAAGTGATGCGATGACATTTACACCTCTTGTGTTAATCGCCTCTATGATACTCCTGTTTTTATTGTTTCGCCGTGTTAGTGGAGCTTTGATACCAATTGGGGTGGTTATTTTTACATTTTTGATTGTACTTGCTGTACAAGTGATGCTTGGATACAAGTTAAACAATTTTACGGCAAATTTGCCTGTATTTATTGTGGCTATTGGAATTGCTGACGCGGTTCATATCTATATCATATGGATTATGTATAAAAGAGAGGGACAGAAAAACAAAGATGCAGTTCTTCATAGTGTACAAAAAAACATGCTTCCAGTGTTTTTAACATCTTTGACTACAGCTATTGGATTTGCGACTTTAACAATTTCAAAAGTTGTACCTGTTTTTACACTTGGAATTGCAACCGCTAGTGGAGCGGTACTAGCATTTTTTATCTCTTTGTTTTGGATGCCTGCTGTGCTTTTGCTTCTTAAAAAAGAAGTTAAGACTGAAGTTGTTAAAGAAGTAGCCGATAAAAAGTCTTTTGGTTATGGCTTGTTTATCGTTAACAATGATAAAAAAATTGTTCTTGTTACAACGCTTATATTTGCGGTTCTTGCTACTGGACTTTTTAAAGTAAAAGTTGATTCAAATACCATAAGATATTTTGATGAAAGTGTAGAGATACGAAAATCGACAGAATTTTTGGCACAAAACCTAACAGGTCCAATGGCATATGAAATAGTCATAGATAGTGGCAAAAAAGATGGTATAAAAGACCCAGAGTTTTTAAAAACAGTTGAGAAGTTTTACAAAGATTATCAAGAGAAATATCCAGATATCAGACACTTAAACTCTATCTTAGATATTGTAAAACGATTCAACAAAGTGCTAGATAACAAAGATGAAATTCCAGATAATCAAAACTTAATAGCACAGTATTTACTGCTTTATTCGTTATCTCTTCCACAAGGTATGGAGCTTAATGATAGAATGGATATAAATGAACAAAAAATCAGAGTAACAGGTAGGGTAAATATAGTAGATACCTCCAAAGACTTAGAGATGATAGAGTATGCTCATAACTGGTGGAAAGACACACCATACACGGCAAATGTCAATGGTCAAACAGCGATGTTTGCATACATGCAAAGTGATGTCACAGATACTTTAATCTACTCTTTGTCGTTAGCTATTATTTTAGTCTCGATTGTGATGCTTATCATATTTAGACAGCCAAGACTGTTGTGGATTTTTATCTTACCAAATATCTTACCGGTTATGTTGGTAGTTGGAGTCATGGGGTGGATAGGGATAAATATCGATATAGGAGTTGCCATAGC
>CAYUSV010000179.1:0-2653 GCA_964447385.1 uncultured Campylobacterales bacterium
TCAAAAATAAAAGCTTCAAAATTAGATGAAGATATCTCTAAACTCTCACTCCAAGATGCAAAAGCTTTGATGGCATATAAAGTAAAGTCTCTTTATGGGTTTATGGTTGTTCAAAAAGAGGCGATAAGAGTTAGGCAAAAAGATTTAAAAGCTAAAAAGGCTTATTATGCTCAGGCAAAAGCACTTGTTGTGCAGGGCTTAAAAACAGATGCAGATGCTAGTCGATTTTTATCCGCTGTTTATGTGGCAAAAGACAGTTTGGCTATTACCAAGGCGGCTCACAAAAAAGCACAAACTTCACTCTCATTTTATATCGGTGAAGAGATAAAAGATGATGTTGTGTTAGAGTATGATGTTATCAAAAAAGAGTACCATTTTGATGAAAATATAGAAAAAGAGATTTTAGAGAGTAATTATCAGATGCAGATAAACTCTCAAACTATAGATAAAAATAAGCTGTTACATAAATCTGCACGAGCATCTCATTATGGTTCACTTGATGGGGTTGCATCTTATAATCACTTAGATACCTTAAATAGTTATGACTCTAAACTCATCGGACTAACCCTAAATATACCTCTTTATAGTGGTGGAAAAATCTCCGCAGAAGCTCAAAAAGCAAAGATTGGCATACAGTTAGCTAAAGAGCAAAAAGCTTCAAAATTGCTAGCACTCAAAGAGGAGGTAAATACTCTTTTGATTGATATCAAAAGGTACGATAAAACCATAGAAGCGAAACAAGCACAAGAAAATTCTGCAAAAGAGACAAAAAAAGTTTTAGAGGCACGATACAAAGCTGGTCTTTCAACTTACATAGAAGTTTTAGATGCAATTTCACTTGTGTTAAATGCCCGTCTTGGTGTTCTTGAAGCCTACTATGCTAAAAGTATAGCGATAAATCGAATTGAATATTTAAAAGGAAACATATCATGAGTAAAATAGTAAAATATCTAATAATTTTAGCTGTTATAGGAGTTGCAGGATTTATATTTTATAACAAAGTCTATATCCCAAAATCTACCTATAAAACTATCTCTCCAAAAGTCGGCTCTTTAGATGTTGAAGTTTTTGGTATCGGTAATGTTGGTGCAAAAAATGTTTATGCTATCAATGCTCAAATGGGTGGAAAGATTTTATCAATTTTAAGCGATGAAGGATTGTGGGTAAAAAAAGGCGATTTACTTGTTACTATGGATACCGTCGATATACCTGAACTTTTAGAAACTGCTAAAATCTCTGTTCAAAAAGCAGACTCTGAGTTAGTAGCTGCTCAAAAAGAGCTTAAAAGTTTACAGGCACAGAAAAATCTTGCTTTTGTCACTTATAAGCGTTATGCAAAACTAAAAAAACAATCTTTTGTTTCACAGTCTGAATATGACAAAGCCAAAGCTGATTTAGATGCAATAAGTGCACAACTAGACTCTGCCAAAGCACACATCAACTCTGCAAAGATAGAAGTAACTCGTGCAAAAAAAGGTGTCCAATCACTTGATGTTAAACTCTCTCGTTATAAAATTTATGCTCCAACAGATGGTTATGTCATCTCAAAAGATGCTGAAGTAGCACAAAGTATGACTCCCTCGCAAAGTATCCTGAAAATTGTTGATCCAAAAACTGTTTGGATCAAAGCATATGTCGATGAAAAGATAAGTGGAGATGTTAAAGTAGGACAAAAAACCAACATCATACTTCGCTCACAAAGTGACAAAAAGTTTAGTGGTTATGTTAAGAGAATCGTAGCCCAAAGTGACGCCGTTACTGGTGAGAGAGAAGTAAATATAGCTTTTGACAAACTACCAATTCCATTTTTTATGAATGAACAAGCAGAAGTTTTAATCGCTACAAAACACTTTACGGATATTGTGAAAATTCCAGCTACTGCTATTATTTATCAAGGAGAGAAAGCTGGTGTTTGGATAGATAAAAATGGTAAAGCACACTTTCAAAATGTAGAGATTATCGCAAAAGGTGAAAAAGAGTTAGGTGTTAGGGGTCTTGATAAAAATGCAAAGATTTTGATAGAAGAAACTAGCAATAAAGCCCTTAAAGAGGGGATGAGAATCAACTAATGATTAATTTAGCACAAAAAGATATAGCTCATGGTTTAGGTAAGTTTATCGTCACTTCTATGGGTGTTGGTATGTTACTTGGTATCGTTCTTATCATGATAGGTGTTTATCGTGGGATGATTGTGGATGCAGAGGTATTGTTAAATGATTTAAATGTTGATTTATGGGTTGTGCAAGAAGATACACTTGGACCATTTGCAGAAGCTTCAAGAGTACATGAAGACCTAAAAGATACACTGAGAACCATTGCAGGAGTTGATAAAGCCGAAGCATTGACATTTCAAAATATCCAACTTCCAGCATCTCCAAAACCTATTCGGGTTGTAGCTGTTGGATTTGATCCTCACGGAAGCTTCAATGCTATCAATCCTGAGAGAATCATAGCAGGCAGGACTCTAAAGCGAAGTCATTATGAGATAGTGGTAACAGACAAAACAGGCTTTGGACTAGGTGAAAGTATAAAATTAGGAAGAAATGATTTTAAAGTAGTAGGCATCACAAAAGGAACGGTCTCATCAGGTGGTGATTCTTTGGTTTATATAAGTTTAAAAGATGCTCAAGAGTTACAATTTTCCTACTCAAAC
>CAYUSV010000180.1:0-2610 GCA_964447385.1 uncultured Campylobacterales bacterium
CTATCAAAAATCTTTTATCTTAATTTACTATACATAACTTGACAAATATTCTAATTTAATTTATACTATGTTAAAAAAAGGAGTAGAATATGAGAAAGTTTTTAATAATTGCTTTACTTTTAGGAAGTAGCATAATGTGGGCAAGTGAGGAGGTGGGTTCATCAGAATTTAAATTTTTCACAAAAGAGAAAAAACAAGTTGAGGCTGTATTGTTAAATTCAACAGCCAAGATAGATGTTTTTGGACTTAGTGCAAAAGTGACAATTATACAAGAGTATGAAAATTTATCAGATGAGTGGGTTGAGGGTGTTTATCTTTTGCCACTTCCTGATAATGCTTCTATTGATGGTTTGCTTATAAAAACTGATGATGGGATTACAAAAGGTGTTATAAAAGAGAAAAATGAAGCAAAAGAGATATATAAAAAGGCAAAAGAGGAAGGGAAAAAAGCAGCTCTCATAGAGACAGAGAGACCTGATCTTTTTACTACAAAAGTGGCAAATATCGCACCACAGAGCAAGATAAGTGTTGAGATAAGTTATATCCAACCCATCACCTATCTTCACGATGAGTTCTCTTTGCATCTGCCAAATACTCTAACTCCTAGATATACTCCAAAGAGCTTCTCAAAAGAGGAGGGTGAGTTAAGTAGTGTGCAGAAAATCTCAACATCAGGCTGGGCAAATAAAACTTCATTAAATCCGCCATTTCAAAAAACAGCACAAAATAGCCATGATATAAATATAACAGTCACAATAGACAATAGTTATAAAATTGCATCTATTGATAGTTCTTCACACAAAATAGACTGGAATGAAGAGAAAAGCCACTATAAAATAACTCTAAAAGATGGTAAAACACCAATGAATAAAGACTTTAGACTAAGTTGGAAAAGTAAAGCCGAGGCTCTGCCTAATGCTGCACTTTTTTCTGAAAATGAAGAAGAAGGAAATTATCTAAGCTTGATGGTAATACCTCCTCAACAAGAGCTTCAAAACAAAACATTACCTCGTGAGATTGTGTTTGTTATCGACTCTTCTGGTTCTATGCAGGGAGAGGCAATGCGGCAGGCAAAAGCTAGTTTGACTAAGGCTTTGACTTATTTATCAAATCAAGATAAATTTAATATCATTGAGTTTGATGATAAATTAGCAACTTTGTATAAAAACTCTCAAAATGTCACAAGCAGGAGTATTCAAGATGCAAAAAAGTTTATAGACAATATGACCGCAGATGGAGGAACAGAGATAAAACCTGCCCTTGATTTATCTCTTAAAAATGATGCAGGAGACGGCTTTTTAAAACAGATTATATTTTTGACTGATGGAAGTATTGACAATGAAGCTGGGTTATTAAAAAACATTAAAACAAATCTTGGCAACTCAAGACTATTTACTATTGCAATCGGTAGTGCTCCAAATCTTTACTTTATGAGAAAAAGTGCAGAGTATGGACGAGGTTCTATGACTCACATAAACAATATGAAAAATATTGAAAAACAGATTTCACAGCTATTTAGCCAACTAAAAAACCCAATGTTAAGAGATATAACTATCGAGTTTGCAGATGGCGAAGATGTGGAGTATTTTCCAAATCCAATACCTGATTTGTATCTAGGAGAGCCATTGATGATATATGCAAAAACTAACTCAGATGCAAAAAAGGAGTTAATAATAACTGGTAAACTGCTAGACAAAGAGTGGAAACGAACCCTTCATTATGGGAATTTACCACAATCAACAGGCATATCAAAACTCTGGGCAAACAAGAAAATTACTCATTTGATGGACCAATCTGCACTGGGTGTTTTAGAAGAGGAGATAAAAAAGCAAGTTACACCTCTAGCATTAAAACACTCCCTTGCTAGTAAATACACAAGCTTTGTAGCAGTTGAGCAGAAGATATCAAGACCAAGTGAAAAAGATTTAAAATCACAACAAATACCAAATCTAATTCCAAAAGGTAATACGATGTTTGATATGCCGTATCCCAAAACAGCAACAAACTCTAAACTGTTTACATATGCTGGTTTAATGTTTCTATTTTTATCTATTGTTTTATATTATAGAGGAAAAGATGAAGAAAAAGTTTCTTAATATAGGGGCTGTTTTTACAGCTTTTATAACCTTAATCTTTTTTGGAAATAGTGCTTATATACATCTAAAAGCAGAGTTATCCCAAGTTTTGATATATAACTCTTGGGAGCAACTTCTTAAAGATGGAAATATTACAAATGCTAAACCTTGGAGTTGGGCAGATACCTATCCTGTGGCTAAAATCAGCTCTTTAAAACATGGTGAGGATATTTATATACTTAGCAGTACATCAGGTGAAGCACTATCATTTGGACCGGGGCATTATGCAAATACACCACTCCCAGCAAATGATGGCGATAGTGTAATAGCAGGACATAGAGATACTCATTTTAAATTTTTGAAAGATGTTGATATTGGTGATATTTTTGAAGTTATAAACTATAAAGCAGTAAAAGCAAATTATGAAGTCAAAGATATAAAGATAGTAGATTCAGCTAAAAAAACTATAAAGCTAGATAACACTCAAGATAGATTGCAATTAATCACCTGTTATCCATTTGATGCGGTAGATTCT
>CAYUSV010000181.1:0-2597 GCA_964447385.1 uncultured Campylobacterales bacterium
TGCAATCCATACTTTGATGATAGATTGTCTTGTTACACCAATCTTTTGAGCTTCACTTTTAACTTTTTCAATATCTTACTAACCCCTGCATCTGATAACTCTAAAAACTTAGCTATCTCACTCTGCATAAAACCATCTTCCCAATGATATTTGATAGGTTTCATTTTCATCAATGTACTCCAATATTACCTTGATATATCCATGTTCTAAGTCATAATCATCTTCGGTAACTTTGAGTGTGCATAGCTCCCAAAATTTAGCTTCATCCTCTCCCCAATGATTTATGATTTCTCTTTGTTGATAGTATGGAGATAGGGTTATGTCAAAGTCAAAGACTATGGCGATTTTGTTTTTCATGATTTTATCAATTATCTTCATCTAATGAAATTAGTTCGATAGATAGATTATGTTCCTTTTTAATCATAGCAATAAATTTTTTATCTAACCTTTTATCAAGGCTTTTAATACCATTTTCTTCTGAAATAAAAACCAATTTTGTTAATTTAGCATCTTTATGATGTAAATTATAAATGAGTACTTTTACCAAATCTTTGTAAAACTCATGGTGGGGATTATTCCCTGAAACTTTTAACTCATATGCAGCTTGGTTCTTAAAATCTACAATATCAATTTTTTCATTATTATCATCAGAAACTTTTACTTCTGCTTCGATGGAGTTGTCGTTATATACTACTTTTTGCCATTCTTTTGTTGTATCTTGAGCTGATTTTGTATGTTCCGAAACGATTCCTTCTTGTTTACGATGTTTACGGTGACTATTATTTACTTCTTTGATAATTGTTTCATATATAATTTTTATCCTTTAGTTTTTTTAAAAAAGTTACAATGACAACACTACGAACTGTCAACATAACTATTTAATCAATAAACAGTATATCTAAAATAGATATTAATATCTATAGTTAATTTTCCAAGTTTAAATGTGGTCAGTTGCCACCTTATTATTGTAGAGTATATTTTTATTAGGGCTCATTTCTGTTAAATATACTAAATACAGATATTTTGTTGTTATTTAAATCAATTTTGAATTTTTTACTAGCAGTAATTTTGTCGTTTGCTATATTTTTTAAAACAGATAATAACTCGGTTTGATATTTTTCCGTTCTCTTGATTGTCATGTATTGTTTTCTAGTTCTTTGAAAAAAAGCTCAATTTCTTCTTCTGCTTCATCTTCTGACAACATTCTCATGGTTCCATTTTTCACATCAGATCTAATTTGATGTAGTTTTTTTTGTCGTTCATAAAAATATGGGTCAAGTTCTAGGTTTTTATCGTGTATTACATGTATGTCATTTTTGTATTTATTAACGAAATCAAAAAATTCTTGCATTATGTTATCTTCTATTTTAACAGTCAATGTTTGCATCTTTACCTCCGTATTTTTTTAATCCATTGTGATTATATCAAAAATTTAGTGTTTTTCTTTTTCTTGGGGATTTTTGCCACGGCAATCCAAGTTATTAAGTAAGCATTAAAGCGATAGTACTATTTAGGAAATGGAGACTTTAGTCCCATCTTGGTTTTTTAGGTGGAACTAAAGTTTCCACTTCCAATAAAATCAATTAAACCTTAAACTTGAAGTACCGTGTCTACCTTGCCATAGGTGACCACTTATTGAAAATTTGTAAAATAAACTCTATATCCTAATCATAAATATCTTTTCTTCTTCCAATCTTTAAAACCAATAAAATAAGCTCATTATCTTTAATCTCGAAGATTGCTCTTATCCTTCTTGCTATAACAAATCTAAAATGTTTATAGTCTGTACCTTTAAGTTGTGTAATTTTTTTACTTTGCTTCAAAAGTTCAAAGTTTTCACTCAAATACCTAAGTTTTTTTGCGATAAGTTGCCCTTCTGCATGATTGAATTCTTTTAAATCTTTTACAGCAGTATCTGTAAGTTTTAGTTTATACACTACTCCAATCCAAGCTCTTCAAAAACCCCATCAGCATCATAAACTTTCTCTTTACCATCTTTTACATCATCAGATATCTTTTGTGCAGTTATAGAATCAGTATAATCAAAATAAAAATCTAATGCCCTCTCTATAAGCTCTTTTTGTGAAATATTCAATGTCTTAGAAACTATTTCCAACTCTTTTGCTATAGCACAATCAAATGAAATAAGTTTTTTTACTGTTGCCATTATATATCCTTTTATATATCTTTTTGGATATTATAAAACATATCTATTTAAAAATAACTTAAGTTATATCCTAACTGATTTTATTCACCCTCTGAAGCTACCCACTAAACATTGATAATTCTATCAAAAACACTCTCAAATACTCACCAACTATCAGACCAAAGTCTGGTATAACCACCCAAAAAAGGAAATAAGCAAATCCAGCAAATGACAATATACCTAAAAATGGTGTTATTGTTAGATATCCACAAGCCAAAGTTATTTTATTGGTATCTTTGTCTATATCTTTTATGATTTTATCTCTAATTTGCTGCGGTATCCAAAGTATCAAAGCGATACTTGCTAACATAAAGTGAATCATTGTAGGTATAAGTGTACTACACTTTAGACAAAAAGAGGTGATATAGCAAGAGTTAAGAAGAAAGATGAT
>CAYUSV010000182.1:0-2580 GCA_964447385.1 uncultured Campylobacterales bacterium
TCATTTTTGTTTCAATTTCTTAATATTTTTATCATTTAGTAGTATTTTCATTTGACTGATTGCTACCTTATTTAACTTTTCTACTCTTTTTTCTTGCGATATATTTTCACTTATAAAATGAGCATTTAGTGATTCTAAGTTTGCTAAACATACAAGTTGATTTACATCTGCATAGTCTCTGATATTTCCTGTGAGTTTGGGATTTGAATCTCTCCATTGTTTAGCTGTTTGTCCAAACAATGAAACATTTAAAATATCAGCTTCACTTGCATATACAAAACTTATTTGTGAGGGTGTTAATCGTTTGGGGATAAGATTTTCTTTGATGGCATCTGTGTGAATTCTATAATTTATTTTAGTAAGATTTCTTTTGATATCCCAACCTAGTTGCTTTTGCTCTAACTCTTTTAATCTTTGAAACTCTTTGATAAGAAATAATTTAAACTTTGGACTTATCCAACTAGCAAATTCAAAAGCTATATCTTTATGAGCATATGTACCACCATATCGACCAGCTTTTGCTACTATACCTTTTGCATTTGTTTTTTGTATCCACATTTTAACTGACAATGAAAATCTATTGAATCCTGCTTCATTTTTAATTCCCTCGAATTCGGGGGAATTAAAATCAACATTATACATCTCCTCCCAAATACCAAGAAATTCAATTGTATTTTTATTTCTAAGCCACTTTTCTATTAGAACTAGACCATTTTCAATATTTTTTACCATATCAGTTAATGAGATATAATCATTTTTTGCTATGGAAATATCAGTATCTAATACTTTTATTTTATTCAAAATTATTTTACTGTACATAAGTACCACCATATCGACCAGCTTTACTTATGATACCTATCGCATTTGTAGTTTCTATCCATTTTGCAGGAGATAGAGATAAAGGGTCAGGTATCAAATATAAAGTACGATATAATTTTAAATGTTTAATTTTGAATTTTGAATTATTTTTCATCTATTTCTTTCCCTGGCTTCTTTACTAGCGGTACTCATTTTTGCTATAAAGTCATTTGTAGATTGTCCAGCTTGAGCTTCATTTATATTTGCCCCTATAGATGTTCCACATCTGAGAAGTTGCTTAGATAAAATATACTCTTTTTTTTCGTCTTTTAGGTATTTATATAATTTGACAATACGAACAGAAAAACTAAAAGCTTTATCTAAAATAATATTTTCTTGCTTCATGCTGCTCTTCCATTCATTCTTGATAATTTTAAATGTTTAATTTTGAATTTTGAATTATTATCCGTTATCAAGTTTAATAAATTTTGTTCTATCTCTTTTGTTATATTATTTTTACTCATTTTCTAACTGCTCCTCTATCTCTTCTATCGTTGGTAGTTTAGACTTTAACTCTTTTGGGATATTTCTTGTTATTTGATATTCTGATATACCTATTGGTTTATCTATATCTCTTAAACTATACTCTGCTTCTATGCTGTCTTTTGTTTTACATAGTATAAGTCCGATTGTTGGATTGTCTGTGTCAGATTTTATCAAATCATCTACAGCACTTAAGTAAAAATTTAATTTACCTGCAAATTCTGGCTTAAATGCTACACTTTTAAGTTCGATAACAAAATAACATTTTAAATTTAGATGGTAAAAAAGTAAATCCATATAATAATCTTTATTTCCCACTTCTAGCTTATATTGCTTGCCTACAAAAGCAAAACCTGCACCAAGTTCCAATAAAAACTTTGTGATGTGTTTAACAAGTTGCTCTTCGATATCTCTCTCTTTAGCTTTTTCACTTAGCATTAAAAAATCAAATATATAAGGATCTTTCAATGTTTCTTGTGCAAGTTCTGAGTGAGGGCTTACTAAGGTTTTTTCAAAATTGCTAATCTTTTTATTGCTGCTGCGACCATACAAATCTAATTCTATTTGATGTATCAAAACTGTCTTAGACCAACTATTTTCAATACTTTTAGAAATATACCATTTACGAATATTCTCATCTTTTACCTTCTGGATAAGTACGATGTTTTGATACCAACTTATTTGTGCAAGCACCTCTTGCACAAATACAATATCAGAATAACTTGATGCAAATTGTCTCATATATTTTAAATTTCTCACTGAAAAACCTTTCATATTTGGAAAAGTCCCTCTAAGGTCTACAGATAAAGAATCTATGATCTTCGCACCCCAGCCTTGTTTTGATTGATGTTGCAATATGACACTACCTACTTCCCAATAAAGAACGACTAACTCCATGTTTACTGACTGGATAGCCTTTTGTTGTGAAGATAATACTTTTTCTTTTATATCTGCTACAAAACTTTTAAAGTCTTGGCTTGAGATATTATTTACTTTTTCAATCATCCATAACCTCTTTTACTGTTGAATGTTTTAACATATTTAGCCGATCACAATTTGTGACCAGTTCTTTTGACTCTATGGCATCAAATATTTTATTAAATTTGTCGTCTGTTTCAAGAATATCCAATCTCTGAAATATAGAAGCATTTTGGAACCTCAATATTTTCCAGTAACCATTTTAAATAGCTCTTTTGTTGAATTATACACTTTATATTACCTTGAGATGATTTTACATTT
>CAYUSV010000183.1:0-2531 GCA_964447385.1 uncultured Campylobacterales bacterium
TGGATGGGGTGAAGGGATTCGAACCCCTGAATACTGGTACCAAAAACCAGTGCCTTACCGCTTGGCGACACCCCAACACCGGTTATCTAAATTTGAGATGTGATTATAGTAGTTTTTTTTGTACTTGTCAAGTAGTTTTGTTATAATTGGTAAAAAATGGAGAAAATATGCCAATACAACGAGTAAAAGATGCGATTTTGGAGATAAAAAAAGGAAATATGGTCATTATGATCGATGATGAAGATAGGGAAAATGAGGGGGACTTGGTCTATGCATCTACATTTTCTACACCAGATATGGTAAATTTTTGTGCCTCATATGCAAAAGGTCTTATCTGTGTTGCACTCTCAAAAGAGATAGCGACAAGACTTGATTTAAATCCAATGGTTACTAAAAATGACTCCTCTTATGAGACAGCATTTACAGTTTCGGTTGATGCTAAAGAGTGTGAGACAGGTATATCAACAGCAGAGAGAGATATGACTATTCACCTTTTGGCTGATTATAACTCACAAGCGGGTGATCTTGTTCGTCCTGGTCATATATTTCCACTCATTGCAAAAGATGGGGGAACTCTTGTTCGTACAGGGCACACTGAAGGCTCTGTTGATATCTGTAAACTTGCAGGGATTGCACCATCTGCTGTGATTTGTGAAATCATGAAAGAAGATGGCACAATGGCAAGACGAGATGATCTTGAAATCTTTGCCAAAGAACATGGTCTGCAAATTGTCTTTATTTCTGATATTGTTGAGTACCGTATGCAAACTGAGTCACTTATAAGAGTTACCGCTGAGTCAAAAACAACTTTTTTAGAAGCAGAGGTAAAAAGAATAGATTTCTTAGACCACAATGATAACCATCATGTTGCTTTTGTGTTCAAAAATGGTGAAATTTTAGAAAATGTACGATTTCACAATATTTCAACGGATTTAGAACTACTTAGTAAAAATCGCCATCAGAGTCTATTTAAAAGTGTTGATATTTTAAAAAAAGAGGGTGGAGTTCTGATCTTTTTAGAAAAAGCAGTTAATGAAAATCCATACATGAAAGAGTATGGTATAGGAGCACAAATCTTAAGTTATTTGGGTTTTAATGATATTAGACTACTGGTAACAACAAAACATAGGGAGTTTGTGGGGATTAGTGGTTTTGGATTAAATGTTATAGAGGAGAGAGAACTTTAATAAGAGTGTAAAATAAACTACTTTTCTATCTTTCCGAGATACAAAGAACTTCGTATTTGATTTACGATACATCTTTGTATCTTTAAAAAATCTCCTTTTTTACATTAAGTTCCAATCTATGCAATCCAAACTGCAATTTATAGATTTTTTTCTTGTTATCATTTAACATAATTTTTATACTGTTTTTATCTAAAAAATCTATATCTAAGCTTGCAGGATACTGTAAATCTCCCAAAATATCTGTTTTTGAAAGAGGTTCAAAATAAAATATATACTCTCTTTTTGGCTCAATTTCAAATATATAGTTTTTTGGTGTTACTTTCACGAGAGGTTCTTTAAAAGATTTTGTTTTAAAATACCACTCTTTTGTCTCCTTTTTGCTATCTGCGATATACTCTACTATGACCGTATATTTGCTATCCCATTCTAATCTCTTTAAAGGAAAAAGTGCAAATTCAAACTTTTTAAACTTTGAATTTGGATCATTTATATGATTGTAAAAAATAGTATCTTTGACTAACTTATCATTTTTATCAAACAATTTAAAACTTGTAACTTTGACTCTTTCGAAGTAGTAATCATTAAATTGTATACTGATAGGAAAACCGCTTACTCTATGTTCAGGAAGAGGGTCTGGGATTTCATCAAAAAAAGCAGGAGGTACCTCTTCTTGGGTATCATATGGATAAATAACGACTCTTTTGTTATAAAGTCTACTTGAATTTAGAGCATCATTAAAAAGAGACTCTTTTATCTTGATATTTTCATCACGGCAAACTTTATAAATATATTTTCCATAACCATCAAACTCCTCTTGTTGACATAAATTATTTATTTCATAAATTCCCATATTGTAAACATAGGCACTCTTATACTTCTCTTTTTCACTTTGAAAAACAGCTATACCTATCTCATTGACTTGAAAATCTAAAAAACCGAAACGGTGATAAATTGCTGAAAACAACCCATCAATAGAATCTTTATAACCAACACTGTTACTTGAGATATTTTCAATTACCATACCAGTGTTGTATCCTGCTGCTAATACTCTTTTGCCAGGACCCTCACCGCTAAAATTTAATTTACCAGCTATCTCATAGTGACCTATTTCATCATTTACTATTAAATATTTTGCATGATTTAAAGCCGCATCTCCTAATGTATCATTTATAAAAAACTGTGTCATTCCTGCTCTTTTTCTCAAATGATTTAAATATCTTAAACTTTCACTCTCCTCATGCAAGAAATCTTTCTTTGGAACCTCTTTTTTAGTTACAGTCAAAAGTTTATTAGTATTTAAATTTTTTTGTTGGAAAAGATAATAAAAAAGAAAAAATACAATTA
>CAYUSV010000184.1:0-2508 GCA_964447385.1 uncultured Campylobacterales bacterium
GCTGGAAATCTTAGTAATTTTGATGAGATTAAAAATGCATCTCAAAACGACTATAACAGCCATTTTGGAACTATCACACCAACGGTAAATAAGTTTTGGCAAGAGGCTGGTGGAGACTTGATGGAAGATATGATAAATAGTGGCGATTTAAATCTCTTTCGAACATGCTACTCAAAGCAAAGAGATGAGAAAAACAACAAAGCACACGGTGTATGTGTATCACAAAATGCTAGAGCTTCTTTCAAAGATGAGAGTCCTGGCATGTTTTCACTACTTGCCAAAATATTGGAACAAAACGGCGTAATAGATAGTAACACCGTCTTACCATTTATCACAATGGAGGGAGAGACACCTTTTTATGCAAAAGATGATCTTCTGTTATCAACCTATCTAAATCCAGTGGCATTTGATGCCAATTTAAATAATCCATACAAAAGAGACTCAACAAATCGTTGGTTTTACTACACTCGCAAAGAGAGAGAAGTACCTGATTATTATTTGACAACAAAAGCTTCACTTAACCAAAAAATGGATGATTTGGCACAATCAATCAATAAAGAGGGTCAAATGAAAGAGGCATTTACAAAACGAGGAAGTTTATCAGATTTTGTCGATCAAATGAGTACAAAAACTCTACCAAATGGTGTCACATATCCACAAGATAACAACTTTGGAGATAAACTTAAAACTGCCATAAATATACTATCATCAAATCCAGATACAAAAGTTATCTCTTTAGGTAGTGGTGGCTTGGGTGGTTGGGATGATCATAGTGAAGCGATAGACTATGTATCAAGAAACCGGAGACTTTTTGAAGCTCTAAGCTCTGCTATGGCACATATAAAAGCCCAAAGCAGAGAAAATGAAATCTCGATAGTAGTATTTGGCGATTTTGGACGAAATGTCAACCTAAACTCAGGGTTTGGTTGGGATCATGGCAACAATCAAAACCTCTATATATTGGGTGGTAAAAACTATTTTAATTCAGTTGGAGTGGTAGGAGAGACAGAGCTTTTTAACCCAAACAAACCAAATAGACTCTTTTTAAAACCAAAAGCAAACAGTTATCAGTTTGAGCCACTTTGTGTTGGAGCGACTATATATAAAATCTTTGGCATTCAAAATCCTGAAGTTTTAACAGGTGGTTATGGTGCAATAGAGGGAGGATTACTGTGAGTTAAATGATATCATCTTTTTAGCTCGATACTTTATCAAAGCACCATTTGTTACCTCATCACCCAAAGATGGCATGAGATTAAACTGTTTTTGCTCTGGGTTTTTATAACCCTCAGCAATTGCCTCTAAATCAAGCGCAATTATAGCTATCTCTCTCCAAGTTTTACTCTCTCCTTGATAGTGAAAATTGTACTGTGTACCCTCTGTATCGTTTGAAAATATAGCATTGTTTAACTCTATAGCACCGGTATCTAGTATCTCTTGTGCTAAGATATTTGGCGTTGTTACATCTACAACAGTATCAGCTTTTACAGTGTCAAAAAGTGTGTTATCTCGTCTTACTTTTTCTATGATAACTTCTATTTTTGGATTTATCTGCTTTATGACCGCACACGCAGAGGTAGAGAAATCATCTGATTCAATTTTATTTGGATTATTAGCGAGTATTAACACCTTTTTAACTGTGTTGATATTTGCTTTTAGCAAAATGTTTTTATCTGAAGCTAAACCTTTTATGAATGTCACATCATACTCATCCATCCACTCCTGTTTTTCATCTATCATGTTGTTGACATTGACTATAACAGCTTTTTTAAATCTCTCATCATCTCTTAGCTCATTAACAAGTTCACTCATCTTGTCACTCCCTGCATACCCCACAATCAACAGATCAACATCTTTTTTCATAGCAATTAAACCTTTTAATTTTTTTACATTAAGCCCAATTATAAAATCAGCAACCTTCCCCAAAAAGATACCCAAAACAGCTATACTAAACACCATATAAAATGTTACAAGCACTTTACCTAAGTTACTCTGTGGTGAAATATCACCATACCCAACAGTCGTAGCGGTCGTGATAATATAGTAGTATGTATCTATAACAGAGTAATCTTCATAAAAAATCATAAACAAAGCAAATAAGATAGAAACACCAAGAAATACAAATAGCAGAAAAAATGAATCTTTTAAATGTGCAGTTTTTAAAAATCTATTAATTATATTTGTAAAAAAATACACACCAAACCTCACAAAAAATAGTTACGAGATGCTAACATAAAAATTATTAATACATTTATACATTCAACATCTCTTTTTCATTAACATTAAAAATCAAATTCAAATTCAAATCATCTAATAGCTCAAGAAGTCGGCGGTCATAAACATTTAAAATTACTTGAATTTTATCTTGTCGAATAAGTTTTAAAAGATAACCTATCATAGCTGAAGGCATAGAGAAAGAGTCTTTTATATCAATTACTAAAGTATCATTATTTGTTAACGTCATTTTCATTATATCCTCTTTGATTTGGAAAAAATCGTCCAAGCCTT
>CAYUSV010000185.1:0-2474 GCA_964447385.1 uncultured Campylobacterales bacterium
GACCAATAAGCTACCAAGTACTGTCAAAATTCCTTTTTCTATACCAATATCTGAGAAAAATAGTAGATAAATATCATAAACAAACAGCCCAATTGCAAAAAATGCAACAAGTACCAAAGCGCCTGCAAGGAAAAAGTTTACATATGAGTTGAATTTTTTTAGATTTGAAAGTATACTTTTTTCAAATTTTGACATGGATAAAAATTTACTCAGCTCCTCTTCTCTATAAGAGCTTGTAAGTACATCAAGATTCATATCAATTATCTTCTCAACTGCTCTAATCTCTTTAATATGCTGTTTTTTCTCAACAAAAGTATCTTCTATATTTTTTAATATAAACACCCTAACAAAACTAAAAGCAGAATTTACGTAGTGAGTTGGCAGACCAATTCTGACATGAATTTCACCTATTTTATAAAGGTAGGTGAAATATGCTAAGTCATATTTTCCACAAAAAAGATTTATAAACCACTCTTTGATTTTAGCTCGGTGATATTTTATAATTTTTTTATTTTTTAAAAATGTTGCGGTCTTGCCAAATCCCCAGATATGATCATAAAAACCATCTATAAACTCATCTGCTAGCTCTTGCATTTGAGGTTTTAATTTTAACAATATATCGGTATCTTCTTGTGTGAATTTATAATGATCTTTGATACTTGTATGCTCTTTGCTCATCTTTATATACCTCCGATTAATCGACTGTCTTGGGAAATATCTGACCCTGTGGATCAAATATTTCTCTTTTAGTACTTTATATATTGTGCCGTTTAACTATTCTATTGAAATACAAATTTCAATTTCATTAAAATCTTCTACTGTTATAGTGAAGTTTGATCTAGAATGATTATACTGTAAGTTTGATTTTATCAACTAATTATAATTTCTTATCATCTTTTATATATATTATAGATATAAAGTATACCGAAGTTTACGATCAAAGTATTGAGAGATTATGGCAAAGAAAAAAAGAAAAACATTTCAAAAAAACCAACTTCTTTCTATGTTCCAAAATGGAAATTATCAAAAGGTTATTTCTAAGATAAAACAGTTTAAGATAGAGGGAATGAGTGATGAAGAGTTACATAAAATAAAATTAAACTCTTATGAACTATTAGCAAGCAACAATTTTGGTATGGGTGATGTAGCTAGAGCTCTTAGGGATATTGAATCTTTCTTGAGCATTAGTGATAGCGAACCTTATAGACTTATTAAGCTCAAATATCTTTGTTATCTAGAGCATTTTGAAGATGCTGTAGAGTTTGGAGAAGATTTAATTCTCTCCAAAGATAATAAGATAAAAAAAGAGGCGATGTTTTTTTATCTCCTTGCTAGTATTTATGACGGTAATTATGAAGTTAATCAAAAATATTTAAAACTACTTTCTCCTGCTAGGCAAAATTATATATTGGGGTTTGTGGAGTTTTTAAGAGGCAATATAAATAGAGCATTGGAGTTTTTAAATAGATGTAATCCTCGCATAAAGGTAGAAAAAGAGAACCTTCAAGCTATAAAATCTATTATTTTAAATGAGGAGATAGTTTGTAGCGACACAGTAAAGCCATTTTATCGTTTTTTAATTTGTGGAGATGATAAAAATCTTCAAAATACAAAAAATATCAGAGTTATAAAAAAAGAGATTTTATCACAATTTTCTAAAAACAAAAAAGAGAGTGATATGAAAAATTTACTCTCTTTAAAAAGCGCTATTTCGATAGAAACCATACTCCATAACACTAAAGATGAAGAGCAGAAGAAAAAACTTATTTACAATAATATCGTACTGCTTATGGAAAAGCAGGAAAATTATGACAAAGCATTAGGGCTATTTGTAAAATATAGGCTTGATTTAGTATTGATGGTTGAATCTGCTTTGTTATTTATGAGTTTAAAAAGTCATACAGAAGATAAAAAAAGCGATAAAATCATAATACAATTTTTTAGCAATTATTTTAAACTACATTATAAAAAACTCTCAGAGTTTCAGTTGGATTATATTTTTATATTTTTAGCGAAAAATATAAATACAAAAATAGATATGACAATAACCTTTGATTTGATTAAGGAGTATGGAGGAGGTGATATAGTTTTTTTACTCAAAGATATCCCTTTGATGACTAAAATAGGATCCTCTTATCAAGATAATTTCAATAAAATTGTAAAAAGATACTCATATTTTAAAAATATCATGTTAACAAACCTATCAAATCAATTAGAAAGTATTGATGAAGAGTTTGAAGCACTTGATAAGGAAGAGAAAGAGCCACTCTCCGCTCGTCTAATTTTACTGATAAGCCTACTAAAAAATTTACAACAACCACATAAAAAATATCAGAAAACACTTTTTGATATTTTTGGAAATCTAGCTCTAGTTTGTCAGAGTTTTGAGTTAAAAAAGCATAAAAAGTTATATCTTGAACTTGCTGAAACTATTGATGTTTTTATTGACTATTATAGAGTTAATAAAATAGAGT
>CAYUSV010000186.1:0-2458 GCA_964447385.1 uncultured Campylobacterales bacterium
TCTAAGTATTTTTTTAAAATTAACTTCTTTTTATTAGGAAATGATTCTATTTTTTGCTCTAAAGTATTTATTTTAGATTCTATTTTTTCTATTTCTGTTATGCTGATCCCCAAAACAGGACACAAAAAAACAGATTTAAATTCCTATATAGTAAAATAAGAAAACTAGGAGATTTAAGATGGCAAAAAGAGGCGAAAGTATTAGTGCAGAATTGAAGTTTAAAGTTGTACTTGAGACACTAAGAGAGGAATCAAGTCTAGCAGAGATTGCATCTAAAGATAATGTCCCCATTTGTCAATACCGAATCCAAGTTCCTTTTTATTCCACTCAATCAAGCTACTTTTAGTAACACTTTTTTAGCATCATAACATTTATTGTTAGCACCTTTATAATAGACTTCATCAGGTGTTAAATAATCAAGTGCTGAATGCAATCTCTCTTGATTGTAAATATTAATATACTCTTCAATTCCTTCTCTTGCCTCCTTAATGTTTTGATATGATGATGGATAAACATCTTCATATTTTAAGCTTCGCCAGAATCTCTCTATTACAATATTATCTATACTTCTACCTTTTGCATCCATTGATATAGATATAACCATCCCAGAGAACAGAGCAATTCCTCAAAAGGTTTCATCGACTCTCTTATTTGTTCATCAATTTGCTCTTTTTTGATGATACTCACAACAGGCTTTTGATATTGATGTAACATTAGCATAATAGTACCGATGATTGTATGAATGTTATAAAAAACAACAGCAATAAATAAAACAATAACTAGATTTTCCAAAGTAAACATGCGATTTTCCTTTATTTATGAATATTGTCATATATGAATAATACTTTTACAAAAATTTTGCTAAAGTCAGTAACCAATATAAGGACTTTATATGCATGCTTACCGATTTACCATCACAGGAAAAGTGCAAGGTGTTTTTTATAGAAAAGCTATACAACAATTTGCATCATTAGGGCAATTAAAAGGTTATATCAAAAACCTAAAAGATGGTAGTGTAGAAGTTGTCGTAGATTTATATGAAGATCAGCTTGATGAATTTATACTTTTACTTAAAAATGGTTCGGATTTGAGTGAAGTTAAAGATATTTCACATACTATACTTGAAGAAGATGATCTATTATATGATGGGTTTGAGATAAGGTATTAGTTTTTGAGGAGTTTTAGTCCTCAAAAATATTAAAGTGTTGCTTTTGCAGCGTCTGCTATTTTTTTAAACGCATCTGCATCATTCATTGCCATGTCAGCTAAGATTTTTCTATCTAGCTCAATACCTGCTTTACCAAGACCGTGAATAAATCTTGAGTAACTAATATCGTTCAATCTACAAGCAGCATTGATTCTGGTGATCCAAAGTCTTCTAAAATCTCTTTTTCTATTTTTTCTATCTCTATAAGCATAAACTAAAGATCTCTCTAATTGCTCTTTTGCTTTTCTAAAATGTTTTCTTCTACCGCTAAAGAATCCTCTTGCTTGTTTTAGAAGTTTTTTATGTCTTCTTCTTCTGACTACTCCGGTTCTTACTCTCATGGTTTTTCCTTTACCTTTTTGGTGTCACTTTTGTGAACTTGTCCTATAAAATATAGGAGGAATTAAATGATCTTTTTTGGATCAAAAACTACTTTTTATTTTCCAAGCATCGCTTTGACTGATTTTACATCAGCTTTGTCAATGGTTTTTGGCGCCCTAAGACCAAGTTTTCTCTTTTGATCTTTCTTAGTCAAGATATGACTACGAAATGCAGAGCCTCTCTTGATAGAACCATTTTTTTTAACTTTAAAACGCTTTTTAGCGCTACTAACAGTTTTCATTTTTGGCATTTTTTCTCCTTACAGATTTTTAAAATCAAGCCTAAGCCAAATTTTTAGGAACAGCCATTATATCTGATTAAATTAAGAAAAGACTTAAATCGTTGTTTAAGCAAGATTTCTAAAAGAAATGGTATTATTTTGTTTTGTTATAAAATAAAAATCTTAAAGGATATACCACTATGATTAGTTCATTTTTCGCTTTTTTACTTTTTTTCATCACGGCAGTTTTGATTGTTGTTTTGTTTCTTTATCTGTATGCAAAAGTTACACCTTATGATGATTATAAACTTATATTTCAAGAGAACAACACAGCAGCATCCATAGGATTTGGTGGCGCAATTCTTGGACTCTGTATACCGCTATATAGTGCGTTGGTACACTCTGTTGATTATCTTGATTTTATAGTTTGGGCAGCTATTGCTATGTTGGTTCAATTAGCTTTTGCTTATGCTACAACACGAACCAAAGGTAAGTATTCATTGGAAAAACATATAACTGAGGGTACTTTATCTGTAGGAGTTTTGATGGCGCTTTTATCTATTGCTATTGGAGTACTTAACGCAGGTTCAATGAGCTATTAAGTAATAAGAGAGGAGAAGAGCCTCTCTTATTTATCTATATCTTTTTTA
>CAYUSV010000187.1:0-2433 GCA_964447385.1 uncultured Campylobacterales bacterium
CTCTCTTTATAAAATCTCTCAAACAGTTGTGATGGGTTTTTGATGCCGTAGCTGTTGTTTGTTATGTAGAGTTTTGAAGAGCTGTTTTTGATTGTTATCTTTCCATCTGTTTTGTTGTATTTGCAGGCATTGCTAAAGAGGTTGTAGAGGATTCGTGAAAAAGCGTTTTTATCTGTTGTTAGGGTGATATCATCTATTTTAACTTCCCATGTTAGATAGTCATATAGTGGGGCGAAAAAATCTACTTGTTCTTGTATCGCTTTTTCTAGTGAAAACTTCTCTTTGACTCCATTTTGGTTTTTTAGGTAGCTGTTTAGGTTTTGATGTAACATGGAGATGTTTTTTGCACTTCTTGTGATACTATCTATCTCATCGTTTTTCTCTTGTATCATTTTGAGGTTAATCAAGATAGAAGTTATAGGTGTGTTTAAATCATGTATGATATCTTTGATAAACTCCTCCAAAAGTTTTAGAGAGTTTCGTAGAGGTTTTAGGGCATAAAGTGCTGCAAGGATGGAGATTAGCACAGCTACTAGTGAGAGTAGCAGAAGTTGCAGTAGTATTTTTTTGTGCATGGTTTTTAAGAGTAGTATATACTCTTTTTTGGGATAAATAATTTTTAATATATCCTCTTTTGAGTCTACAAAAGGAACCAAGATATAAAGAGAGTTATTATCTTCAGATAGCTCATATAGGCTTTTGTTTTTAGAAAACGGTACTATATCTATGTCAAAACGATTATCATCAAAAAAGAGACTATAGTTTTTCATTTGAAGATATAGATTTGCCTTTATATGTTCTTTTTCTATCTTTGCATATTGGTAAAATATAAAAGCCAAAAAGAGTTCTATCATAAAAAAGAAGAGCAAAAAGCTTTTTAAAAGTGACTCTTTTTCAGATAATTTTATAACCAACTCCTCGCACCGCCTTTATCTCTAGTGCACTGTTTTTTTTGAGTTTTGTTATGTTTACTCTTAGTGCTAAATCTGTTGGTTTTTCTAAACACTCCATCAATTCATCTTTTGGTGTTGGGTTTGGATGATTTAGTATCAATTTTATCAAGAGGTTTTTTTGTACTTCACCTATAGAAAAAGGTTCATTTTTATATAAAATCTCTTTTGAATTTAGCAAAATCTCATACTCTCTAAATGTTAATTTTTCTACAAGTTGTGAAGTTTTTGCTTTTATCCTCACAAGTAACTCTTCGGGGTCAAATGGCTTTTTGACATAGTCATCTGCCCCTGCGATGAAACCTTTTGTTACACTCTCGATATCAATTTGTGCGCTGATGATGATAGTTGGAGTAAAGTCCTCAGCATCTCTTAGTGAGGCTAAAAGATCTATACCATTTAAGAGAGGGACATTGATATCAAAGAGATAAAGATTATATTGGTTTTGAAAACTAAGCTCTATTGCCTCTTCACCGTTTTTTGCCCAGTCAACCTCGTATCCTTGTGAGTTTAGATATCTTATAAGAGTTTTTGAGAGATTTGGGTCATCTTCTAAGAGTAGTATTTTACTCAAACTTGACTCCAAATTGTATGTTAATTGTGTGTGCAGATGCACCGTCACTTAGTCCATAACTATAGTTTGTAAGTATAAAATATCGTGTCGTTATAGCAACTGTATTTGACCAGCTAAGAGCTTTGTAGTCTTTGCCACTTTTGATGCTTTTTTGACTAAAATCATATGAGAGTGAGCTGTACCAATTTGTGAGGATTATCTTACCGCTTCCCAAAGAGAGTGTGTTATAGTTGTCATAATTTTGTGTTTTTGTATCACCTGATAGTGTATAGCTGTAGAGAAAAAAGATATCCTTAGTTTCATCGATGCTATAATCAAAATGAGTACCAACATAATAATCATTTTGTTCTTTTGCTGTTTTTACTCCTGCATAGGCTCTTGTTTGGAGTTTGTTAGAGAGTTTGATTTTGTATCCGCTACTTATGTAAAATGGATTTGAACTCTCTGATATATTGTTTGATATATCGTTTAAGCTAGAGATAGAGATGTCAAGATCATGATAACTATAATTTGCAGAAAAGATAAGATTTGTTATGTTGTCTCTATCCTTATCTATGCTACTGATAGATCCTGCTAAAAGTGTGATATCACCTCTATAGGTTTTGCCCTCTTGGCATCCATTTTTATCTACAAGGATATCAAAAGGAGTATTTGGACACTCATCTATGCTATCTTCTACTCCATCTATGTCATAGTCGCTATATGCGTAAGAGATAGAGTTAAAAAAGAGAAATACTATAGTAGCTATACGAAAAATCATCTCTACATGCCTTTTTTCATAGGCATTTGATTTGGCATATTGTCCATGTTGTGGTTTATGTTTTCCTTCATATCTTTTATATTTTGGTGCATATCTTTATATTCGTTCATCATTTGTGAGTGTTGTTTATGCATATTTTGCATCTGTTT
>CAYUSV010000188.1:0-2421 GCA_964447385.1 uncultured Campylobacterales bacterium
CAATAGTAAGACTTCTAACATACATAACCAAACTTCCAATACCACCAAAAACAATCACAAATATAGGAAGTATAAGATGCCAAGCCTTATCAAGAAATGCCCATACACCCTCTTTCTCTTCGATAGATTGTAATCCTGCAATTGGAAACCACCCAAGATTTACTGAAAATATAATGATGAGTAAGATTGCGAGATAAAACGACGGCATTGCATATGAAAAAAGTGAAAACTGTTTAAGTGCTTTATCAAAAAGCTGATCTTGTCTAAAAGCTGCTTTTATACCAAGATAAAGTGATATAACAAAAACTAAAACCATACTAACGATATTTATAATAAGAGTGATGCCAATTCGAGAGAGTATCTCATCTTTGACCTCTTTTCCACTAGCAAATGAGATACCAAAATCAAGATGCAAAAGAGCAACTACCCAAGAGTAATACTGAACATACAGAGGTTTATCAAGTCCATAAATCTGCTTTAGATGCTCAATTGACTCTTTTGTGATATTTGGGTTTAGCTCACCACTTGCAAAAAATGAATTTGGCGCAAAGTGAATTGCTAAAAACGAAATTATCGAAATGACAAAAAGCATAAACACTACATAAAGCAGTTTAGAAAAAAAGAGCTTCACCTATTTTCTATTGTCCCAGCTTAGCACAGTTTTACCATCTTCATTTTTTTCAACCGCACCCATTCCCATGATATTGTAACCTGCATCTACATAATGAACCTCACCGCTAACACCTGTGGATAAATCACTAAGCAGGTACATTCCACTATTTCCAACTTCGCTTGTTGTGACATTTTTCTTCATTGGTGAGTTTGTCTCATTCCAATTTAAAATATTTTTAAAATCTCCAATTCCACTAGATGCCAAAGTTTTAATAGGTCCTGCTGAGATAGCATTTACCCTAATACCCCTGCCACCTAAATCAACAGCCAAGTATCTAACACTAGCTTCAAGTGCAGCTTTGGCAACTCCCATAACATTGTAATGAGGTATATATCTTGGACCACCAATATAACTAAGAGTTAAAACTGAACCACCATCATTTAAAACAGGCAAACAAGCTCTTGTCAACGAAAGCAGAGAATATACAGAAGTATCCATAGTGAGTGCAAAATCATCCCTATCAGTATCTATAAAACCACCATCTAATGCCCGACGAGGAGCAAATGCAACCGAATGAACAATAAAATCAATCTTTCCAAAATCTTTTAAAAGTGAAGCAGTTAAAGCCTCTAAATGTTCAGGCTTTGTAATATCTAACTCATAAATAGCACTACTTCCAAGCTCATCAGCGATCGGTCTAACTCTTTTTTCAAGTGCTTCATTTAAATATGTAAAAGCTAAATCAGCCCCTTGCTCACGGCATGACTTTGCAATCCCGTATGCGATTGATTTGCTATTTGCAACTCCTACTATTAAACCTTTTTTGCCTTTCATTAACATATGTAGCCTTTTTTATAAAATTTAAATATTTTAACATAATATTTTATAAACTATATCCACCATCCCTTAACTTTATGTTTTTACTTTTGACTATTCTAAATCATATTTAAACTTAAATCCAAGCTGAATCAATCTAGTATTGCAAATCCGCTTATTTTGACTAACATTACCTTTTAAAATCTCTTTTTTTGGCATCGGCAAATTATTTTGTTTTGCAACACGGCTCAAGAGCTCAAAAAGTGGTGCAGAGTGTGTGTTAGTAGCATTATAAACTCTATGTTTTAACTCTTTGTTAAACTTTTTTTGCAAAATAAATATTATAGAAGCGATGCAATCTTCTCTATGAATTCGATTAGTATAGTATGGTGGTTGATACTGTATAGCATCTGAAGTTTTTATTTTATTTATAAGATAATCACTACCTCTTCCATAGATGCCTGAAAATCGTATCACAATGCTTTGTAGGTTTGAGCTTAATATCATCTGTTCTGCTTGATGGATGATTTTAGCTCTAAAGTTTTGAGGATTTATAGGAGTCTCTTCATCTACTAACTCTCCCAAATTTTGAGCATAAACTACAGTAGATGATATGAAAGTAAATGAAGCTTTATCTTTAAAATGCTCTAATATATTTTTAAGAGCTACATCAAAAACATCGCAATAAGCCTTCTCATTTCTACCAGAAGCAGAGATGATAATTACAACCTCATCAAACCTATTATCTATCAATTTTACCTCTTCAAACTTTGTAATATCTGCAAAAATTATATTTTTATCATCAATCACAGTTCGTTTTAAACTTGTTACTTGATATCCCAAACTTGATAGAGTGAAAGCAACACTCCTACCTATATCACCATAACCTATAATAAGAATTTTTTTTATATATATTTTCATAAGTTCATTATAACAAACTCTCTTTTGAAAAAAAAGGGGGAAAGAGTATTTATTGGATTGGAAATAGGTTG
>CAYUSV010000189.1:0-2392 GCA_964447385.1 uncultured Campylobacterales bacterium
AGATTGTTGTTAGCAATACATTGAAAATTTAATGCAAAAGGATATAATAACCTTAAGATAAAATAATAGCTAAATTGCTATAGTTGTATGATACGAGGCTTTAATTTTTAACCTTTTTATGTATAAAAGATTTTATGGGGTAAGAGGCTGTGATGTCCACATCACACCTTTATATTAAAAATACAAATGCAAAATTTACTCATACTTTTAAAATCAAAAAGTTAACACTTTGAAACTCTAAAGTTTAAATCTTTTAGCATATACTGATGGCTCTTTAAAATGATTAGCTATCGCATAAATATAAATAGTATCTTTTCTAAAAGCATAAAAAATTGTATATGGAAAAGTATGTGTTACACACTTCCTTATATCCTCATTTACAACAGGATATAGATTAGGAAACTGCAAAATCATATCTATAGAGGAGCGAATCTCTTTTTTAAATCTAAAACCCAATCCCTTAGACTCACCTTCATAATAAACAGTTGCTTCATCAAATTCTAGCTTAGCTAATTCTAAAAACTCAATTTTCACCAAAGAATTCTCTATATGACAATGTTTTTAACTCTCCTGCTTCTAGTAGCGTCTCTCTTTGGTTAATCTCATCTAGCCATTTTTTTTCCACTTCTGTATTCATTGGATTAAAACTTTCAACAAGTTTATTGACGATAAAAAGTCTATCTGCCAAAGGAAGATTGAGTGCTTCAGATATAATCTCTTTATTTGACATATCTCATCCTTTCATCTATTTTGATAATTTTAGCACAAATTGTTCTAAAATGCAACGAAAAGACCTGGCTATGTATGAGTTAAGTGTGGGTAAAAATAAATAGGAGTATAATACGGTTAGAATTGGAGGGCAAAAAGATGCGTACCAAGGCATTTCAACAGTTTTTAACTCAAAACACGATGTTTGGGAATCAACTCTAGTTGAGATTGTTGTATCTTAAATAGATTAGATATACTCTCACAAAGGAAGAGAATGAACTTTATAGACTTATCTGAAAAAAATAGAAAACAACTTCACAAAGAGATTTTATCAAATGCTGAAAATATAGGTGGAAAAGATATTTTTCTTCAGATGATTGAAGATATTAGGAAAAATGGCACAAACTTACTTTTAGAAAAATCAACAACTTTTAGTTTTAATGGTGGAAATATCTCTTGGAATAAATCTATATATAAAGATACATTTTCACTACTTTTGGAGGCTGTAAAAGTAAATGGAGATATGTTTGAGGGGTTGAATCCTAAAAAACAAAAATCCACTCTTAATATGTTAAAAACTTTAAAACCAGTCATCATAAAAGTCAAACCTAAAAATATAAAAGATGGTGAGGGTTTTACACTCTCCATAGTAGAAACTGATATAAAAGATAATGCAACTATATCGTTAATGTTTGAAATTATCTTTTTTTATCCAACCAAGTTTGCTAAAGTTGCATTAGATTATGACAAGTAATGAGACAGATTTATTTGCAGAAGAGTTTAAAAACCTTGACTTATCTTTAAAAGAGATAGTTGGCAAAGATTTTGATGATTGTAGTTTTGAAAATTGTAACTTTAACAAAATTGTGTTTAAGCAGTGTCGCTTTGTGGGATGTAGTTTTAGACATTGTGATTTGTCTCTTATGAGTGTTCTTGATAGTCAGTTTTCAGATGTGGTGTTTGAGGATTGTAAGATTATCGGAGTTGATTGGACAAAAGCTTCTTGGAATTCACTAACACTTCGTTCGATGAAGTTTCATAAATGTGTTTTAAATGACTCCTCTTTTTGGGGACTTGGGTTAGAGGAGATGCATCTTAGAGAGTGTGAAGCAAAAGAGGTTGATTTTCGTGAAGCAAATCTTAAAAAAGTAGATTTTTACTCTACAAATCTTGAAAAAGCACTTTTTAGAAATAGTGATTTATCAGATGCAAACTTTGATAATGCTAGAAATTTTGACATCGATATCCAAACCAACAAACTAAAAGGGGCAAAATTTAGCCGACATGAAGCGGTTAGGTTGCTTGGTGGAATTGGGATTTTGTTGGTGGATTAAGGAACATGAGGAGTCAACTCACAAATAAAAGTGAGAGACTGATGCCTCACCACACCTTCATATAAATAACAAAAACAATATGCTAAAATCATAAATGGCAAAATATAAACGAATATTTGAAGATAATTACAGTTATTTTTTTACAATTGTCACACACAACAGAGCACCCATCTTGATAGACAATATAGACTTATTACGAAAAAGTTTTCAACTTAGCAAATCAAAATATGATTACAAGATAGAAGCTATTGTGATTTTACTGAGCATTTTCATATGATAATAACACCTGAAATTACAAAAGATTATCCTAAAATAATTTCTCATATCAAAAGAAGTTTTTTATATGGATT
>CAYUSV010000190.1:0-2319 GCA_964447385.1 uncultured Campylobacterales bacterium
TATGGTCCTGGAGCTGGTGGCGATGCTACTGCTAGTGCTGTTGTTTCTGATATTGTTGAGATTGTACGAGCTGGACAGAGCTCTCCGATGCTTGGGTTTAAAAAGCCTCATGAGAGCCAAATATTAAAACTTATGCCAATTGATGATATACAAAGCGAATATTATCTTAGGATGAAAGTTATAAATAAACCTGGTGTATTGGCAAGAATTGCAAAAATATTAGCCTCTTATGAAATTTCCATCGATACAATTTTACAAAGATCAACCGAGGATACAGATAAAGCTATGCTTTTATGCTCTACTCACAGATGTAAAGAGAGACAGATCAAAAGTGCCATCAAAGAGATAGAGACTTTAGATGCTCTTAGCGATAAAATTTCTATGATAAGAATAGAAGAGTAAGATGATTAAATATTGAGTAGAGAAAAAGGGAATTTTGCCGAAAAGCTTGGGGTTGACTATCTTCAAGAGCGTGATTTTTTGGTAATTGATCGAAATTTTTACTCAAGATTTGGAGAGATTGATATTGTCGCAAAAAAAGATGGTGTAATTCATTTTGTTGAAGTTAAAAGCGGTGATTATGACCCAATATACCAGATAACTCCCACTAAACTCTCTAAAATACAAAAAACAGCTCAGATATACATGAGTAAAAAACGGCTTGATATGGATTTTTGCATTGATGCATTGATTGTTACTGAAAATATAGAATTTATTGAGAACATAACATTATGAATAATTTTGAAAAACTAAACCTTACTCCAGCTATGCTTGAAAATCTTAAAGATTTAGGCTTTGTTAATATGACAGAAATTCAAGAACAGAGCTTGCCATATAGTTTAAAAGGTTTGGACATCATTGCACAAGCAAAAACCGGCAGTGGTAAAACTCTAGCTTTTGGTATACCTCTTTTGCAAAAAATAGATGTTAGAGATTTTGCTCCACAAGCTCTTATTTTGTGTCCTGTGAGAGAACTTGCCAAGCAGGTGGCAGTGGAGCTTAGAAAAATTGCCAGATTTCAACACAATATAAAAATTTTGACTCTAACTGGTGGTGAGCCTATGCGTCATCAAATTAAGTCGTTAGAACACGGTGCACATATCATTATCGCAACTCCCGGTCGAATTGAAGATCATATAGGCAAAAGAACTATTAACCTTTCAAAAATTGACAGTGTTGTTTTAGATGAAGCTGACAGAATGCTTGATATGGGATTTAACGATACCATTACTCGTATACTCTCACATGTTAAGAAAAACCACCAAACACTACTCTTTTCTGCTACTTATGAAGATAACATCAAGGTCCTAATCAAAGAGATTACAAATGAGCCTAAATTTGTAACAATTGATAAAAAAGATAGTCATAATCATGTAACTGAAATATTTTACAAAACTTCAAAATCTAAAAAATTTGAAGATCTTTTGTCGTTACTTAAATTTTACACCCCTGATAGCTGTATGATATTTTGCAATACCAAAATGATGGTGCAAGAGGTTACAGATATGTTACAAGATGAACGAATGAGCACTCTTGAACTTCACGGAGATTTAGAGCAGATAGATAGAACAGAGACACTGCTTCAATTTGCAAATAGAAGTTGTGTAATTTTGGTAGCTACAGATGTTGCGGCTAGAGGACTTGATATCAAAGAAGTTGATATCGTAATAAATTATGATCTTCCTCGTGATAATGCGCATTATGTACATCGTATAGGACGAACAGCAAGAGCAGGCAACAAAGGCTTAGCACTCTCTTTGATAGACGAACACAAGCTTTTGAAAATCAAAGAGTACAAAGAGGACGCCGATATACGAAATTGCATAGATTTGGATGTTGATGAAACTATCGTATTAAAAGCGCCAATGCGTACACTCTGTATCAATGGTGGCAAAAAAGATAAATTGCGTGCAGGTGATATATTGGGCGTATTTTGTGTGGCAATTGGACTACAAAAAGAGGATATTGGAAAAATAGATTTGATGGATCGTTATAGTTATGTGGGTATTAAAAAAACAGTATTTGATAGAGCATTTAAAGGCTTACAAAAAGAGAAAATTAAAAAAAGATCTTTTAAAATTTGGAGTTTATAAAACTATTTAAACCTAAATATTAACACATGTGAAAACTATACATAGTTAACTTAAAAGAACAATTATAATGTTGCCAATAGTTGTTATATAGCCTAAATAGTGGGCTTTAAAAAACTTAAGTAAATCTTAAGTAGAAAACTATATACGAAATCTAATATTTTTATTCACATCTTATTCACATTGCTTTTATTTTATTAAAATTTAAAGCATAAGTTACATAAAGTAA
>CAYUSV010000191.1:0-2286 GCA_964447385.1 uncultured Campylobacterales bacterium
CTACATATTTTATGATTATCTCATCACCTACATAAACTATCTTAAAATTCATAGCCTTAAAGACTTTGCCATTTGTATGTTTGTAGCCCTCATGCTCTTTGTTGTCTAAATTTGTATAGATAAAAGATTGAAATAGTTTTGAGAGTATCCGCCCTATTGGTAGATTTTTTGTTGGAAGTTTTGCTTTTATTGTTAGCACTTAATAGCTCCTGATAAGATAAATTAAAATTTATCTTATCATTGTACTATTTTAATTCATCACAGATACTAAAATCTCATCTAGATGTAGCTCTTTATCTCCATTGCTATCTTCTTTGCTCTTGCAAGCTCCACATGCAGTACCAGCGTCTGTCATATCGCCAATCGCCTCTACACTCTTTAAATCATGCTTTTTTATAGCATCAACGATCTCTTTTAGAGTTATATTCATACACTCACACACTTCATAATCATCTGAAAATTTTTCTAACATACCTTCTCCTAATATTTTGATATTAAAACAAATATCGTCGATTTGATATATAACTTAAATACTTTGCGATAATATAAAGTAAAAATAGACCACAAGGAGACTTTATGATCTTTACAACCCCTCAAAAAAGCAACTCCACAAAAATTATGCTTCTTGGCAGTGGTGAACTTGGACGGGAAATCACTATCGAAGCTAATCGTTTGGGTATTGAAGTAATCGCTGTTGACTCTTATGAAAATGCTCCGGCTCATTTAGTTGCAAACAGCTCACATGTTATAGACATGAAAAACAAAAAAGAGGTTTTAGAGGTGATTCGTCGAGAAAATCCTACTTTTATCCTTCCTGAAATTGAAGCTATTAGTATCGATGCACTTTTTGAGGCTGAAAAAGAGGGCTTTTGTGTCATTCCAAACGCAGAGGCTGTCAACAAAACTATGAATCGTAAAAATATCCGAATTTTTGCAGTACAAGAGCTAGGATTAAAAGCAAGTAGATATAGGTTTGTCAAAACTTACGACGAGCTAGTCCAAAGTACAAAGGCTATCGGTTTTCCATGCGTTATAAAGCCTGTTATGAGTAGTTCAGGTCATGGACAGAGCATTGCTAAGAGCGTTGAGGATCTTAAATCTTCTTGGGAAAAGGCAAAACAGACAAGAGGTGACGCTAGTGAGTTGATAGTTGAAGAGTTTATAGAGTTTGATTATGAGATCACACTTTTAACAGTTAGAAATGAAAAAGAGACAATTTTTTGCGAACCTATCGGGCATACCCAAAAAGATGGTGATTATATCTTCTCATGGCAACCGATGCAGATGAACGAACTTGTCAAAAAAAAATCACAAGAGATTGCTAAAAAGGTTACCGATGGTCTTGGTGGTCGTGGTCTGTTTGGGGTGGAATTTTTTATAAAAGATGATGAAGTTTACTTTTCAGAAGTCAGTCCCAGACCTCATGATACAGGCATGGTTACTATGGTTACGCAGAGTCAGAGTGAATTTGCTCTACATGTTAGGGCTGTTTTGGGATTGCCTCTTGATTTTATCTTTTATGGTGAAGGCGCGAGTGCTGCATTTAAGTCAAAATGCCAAAGTGTTACACCGACATTTGAGGTGGATGATGAGTGTTTTTCCAAGAACTCAATGGTGAGAATTTTTGCTAAACCTATCTCTCATGTCGGAAGACGAATGGCTGTCATTTTGACAACTGGAAAAAATCCGCTAAAATTAGCAAAAAATTTAATTACAAAAATCAAAGAGGTATCATGAGACATATAAAAAAGATTGCTGATTATTCTATCGTAGGAGGTGTTGGTGCTATATTGATGGTTGGACTCACTGGGTGTGATGATCCTAGAGCTGAACAAAATATACAAAACCAAACAGGATCTGTTGGAAGTGAAATAAGCCAAAAACAGGGTGCTTTTGTAGTCATACAAGAGACAGCCCCTGATAAATACAAAATCGTTGATGAGTTTCCAAGTGATACAACTAGAATAATATTAAAAAAACTAGATGGAAGCGAAAAGATGCTAACCCAAGAGGAGATGGACGCACTTGTAAAAAGCGAAGCAGCAAAAATTGATGCCGGTACATCGGAGTTGACACAAAATCCAGATGAAGTATCTAGTGACTCTGGCGGTATGGGACTTGGTGGAACTATCTTGGCAAGTATGGCAGGAGCGATGCTTGGTAGTTATATAGGTAACAAACTATTTAACAACCAAAATTATCAAAAAAATAGACAATCAGGCTATAAAAACCCTCAAACATACAACAAAAGCAAAAAGTCCTTCTCAAAAGCAGGAGCTAGTAAAA
>CAYUSV010000192.1:0-2273 GCA_964447385.1 uncultured Campylobacterales bacterium
TGGATTAGGGATTTTGGTGTTATCTCTGTTTATGAAAATGGTGTGCGAAAATTAATTGATTTTGAGTTTAATGCTTGGGGAGGTAAGTTTCCTTTTTTGTTTGATAATGAGATTGGTAAAAAGCTTTATAAAAAACGCTGGTTTGGAGCTTCAAAACTTCAAAGTGAAGATTTTGTTTTAGAGGGTGGGTCGATTGAGAGTGATGGGTGTTGTACGATTTTAACAACTACAAAGTGCCTTTTAAACCCAAATCGAAATCGAAATTTAAATAAAAACCAAATTGAAGATAAGTTAAAAATAGTTTTAGGGGCAAAGAGAATTTTATGGCTAAATCATGGAGAGTTAGTTGGAGATGATACAGATGCACACATCGATACCTTGGCTCGTTTTATAGATAGAGATACCATAGCTTATGTGAGTTGTGAAGATAAAAAGGATGAGCATTTTGATGAGTTATTGAAAATGAAAATGCAATTAAAAACCTTTTTAAGAGGAGATGGTAAACCTTATCGACTTATCCCCCTGCCCTTGCCCAAAGCCCAGTATAAAAATAGCAAGCGACTTCCAGCTACTTATGCAAATTTTTTGATTATAAATTTTGCTGTTTTACTTCCAACTTATGAAGATGCACAAGATAAAAAGATGATAGCTCTATTTAAAGAGCTTTTTCCTACTCGTGAAATTATTCCTATCAATTCAATTCGCTTGATTGAAGAAGGAGGAAGTATCCACTGTTCAACTATGAATGTCTGTTTTTAATAAGATATATCTTATAATTTAACCACTTAAATACGAAGGATTAACATGAATGTAGAAGGGTTAGTAAAAAGTCATAAACAATTTAAAGAGAAATATGGTAAAAAATATTCTCAACTTTTTATAGATTTGGTGGAAAAAGGTCAAAGTCCAAAAACTCTTTTTATCACATGTAGTGATTCAAGGATAGTTCCAAGTCTCATAACATTTACAAAACCAGGAGATTTATTTATAGCTAGAAATATTGGAAACTTTGTTCCACCTTTCAATCCAAATTCAGAAGCTTCATCTACTCCTGCTGTGATTGAGTATGCGGTCTCTGTTTTGGGTGTCTCCAATATTATTATTTGTGGTCATACCTCTTGCGGAGCTTGTAAAGGTTTGCATGACGATATACCAGATAATGAAGAGATGATGAACATCAATAAATGGCTTAAATTTGGAGAGAGTGCAAAACAAAAAGCTTTAGAATTAGTTGGAGAGGATGATAAAGAAGCTTTGTACACAGCTACGGAAAAATTCAATATCACTGAACAACTTAAAAACTTACTTACATATCCAGCGGTTAAGCGAAAAGTTGCAGAGGGTGAAATTAATATCTTTGGATGGTATTATCATCTTGAAAATGGTGAATTAGAGTGTTTTGACCCAGTAGATAAATGTTTTGTCTGTGTTGAAGGGTTAATAGCAAAATAGAGTTTAGCATGATTGTTTCACGTGAAACAATCATGCTAAATCTTCATACTATATCTGCTAACATAATAAGTAAAAAAGGTTAGTATGGAACACTTCGCAAAAAGAATAATTCCCTGTTTAGATGTTGATAATGGAAGAGTTGTAAAAGGTGTAAACTTTGTAGGACTTCGTGATGCAGGTGATCCTGTTGAAGTTGCAAAAAGATACAACGATGAGGGTGCTGATGAGATAACATTTTTAGATATTACAGCAAGTCATGAAAAAAGAGACACGATAGTCCATATTGTAGAAGAGGTTGCAAAAGAGGTTTTTATACCTTTGACTGTTGGCGGTGGTATTCGAAAACTTGATGATATTTACAATCTTTTAAAAGTAGGGTGCGACAAGGTAAGTATAAACTCTGCAGCTATCAAAAATCCTGACTTTATAAACGAGAGTGCAAAACGCTTTGGCTCACAATGCATAGTTGTAGCAATAGATGCAAAAAAAACTAACGGTTCTTGGAATATCTATCTAAATGGTGGCAGAAAAGATACAGGCATAGATGCAATAAAATGGGCAAAAGAGGTTTATGAAAGAGGAGCAGGTGAGATACTTCTAACTTCAATGGACTGCGATGGAACAAAAGCAGGTTTTGACAATGAATTAAACCTAGCTGTAAGTTCTGCTATCTCTATACCAGTTATCGCAAGTGGTGGAGCAGGGACGATGGAGCATATGAGAGATGCATTTACCAAAGGTGGAGCAGATGCTGCTTTGGCTGCTTCGATATTTCATTTTAGGGAGATAGATATAATGGATTTAAAACACTATCTACAAGA
>CAYUSV010000193.1:0-2261 GCA_964447385.1 uncultured Campylobacterales bacterium
ATATGAAATATATATTTCATTAGAGATGTTATTATTGATATATTTTAAGGGATTGAGTGGTAATTCTATTGAGAGTTCAAATCTCTCTGTTTGCCACTTAAAATCTATAAGACCCATTTAGATAAAAATACCTCCCTGGTTCATTTAGCAGCATCGTATCACCTCCGGTTGTTAAAAGTATCAAATCTTTATATGTATTTGTAATGGCATAATTTTTATCAAGTATGTTATCAACTCCTGCTGTGAATGTAAATCTTCTAAAATCGTGACTTAGTTTTAAATTTATAACACCATATCCTGCTAACTCTTGTTCACCATTTTCATAATCAACATCACTCCATTTACTTGCACCTATAAACTCTAGTTTTGCGTCTACTATATGCTCATTTTCATAATTTAATGCGATATTTGTCTTTAGTGGTCGCATGTTAGGTAGGTTAGTTGCGTTTTGTCCACTAAGAGAGGTGCCTTTTTTACCTCTTTTATAGGAAAATCCATAATCAAGATAGAGTTCATCGTTCATCAAAACAGTACCGCTAAATTCAACTCCATAAATGGTCGCATCTATATTTTCAAAAGAGTGAAAAGCTTTTTCATCTTTTTGATTTGTAGCATTGTAAGCTATATAGTTTTTTAACATACTATAATAAGCTTTTGTTTTAAAACTAAAACTGTCAAAAATTTTCTCAAATCCAAGGTCTATTTCATAGTTATCAGTCTGTTTGAGATTTGGTGTGCCTAGATGTTTTCCCATCATAAGCAGATACAACTCTCTCGCATCTGGTACACGACTTGATTTTCCTAAACCTGCAAAGTATGTTAAGTTATCACTTGCATTTATCGCAGTAAAAAGAGATGCACTTACTCCTTTGTACTCATTATTTGGCTCTACACTAGAGCCTGATTCTACCACGGTATCATCATATCTTAATCCATACTCAAAATCAGCTATTTTATAGCTCTGTTTAGCTTTTACAAAAATAGCATGATTTATTGTCACCACATCATTTAGTGATTTTGGCACAAGCATTCCATTTGGCATGGTTGATGGGATACCGTTTGTCTCAAAATGTCCATCCCAATTTCGCTTACTTGCATCAAGTCCAACAGTGATATCAATATCTTTTATATCAAAACTATTTTTAAGCTTCACTCCTTGCATCTTTGCGCTAAGAGAGTGGGTTTTATATGTTGATGCTCCCATATTTCTATATTTTGTTGACATGGGGTGTTCTACCTTGGATTGATAAAGTTGAAAATTTATAATTTTTGAGTAGTTACTTAAATTGTTGATAATATACTCTAGTGAATAGATATCTGAATCATCATAAAGTGCATCCATTTTTGATGATGGGTATAATATATCGTCACTTCTATTTAGTGTATAACTTAATCTAAGCTCTTGGTTGTTCATTATATCAACAAAAATTTTTCCCATGAAGGTTGATTTTTTAAAAGCATCCATGTTTTGATATTTTGGTTGGTATTTTGACATTGGGACTGTGATCTGCTGGGCTAATGTGTTACCATCACCATCTTCATATTGACCCCCTTTTTCTGTAGATATACTAAACAGCGCTTTTACCCTATCAGTTCCACCACTTATAGTTGTATAAAATTTTTGATAACCAAAACTACCCGCATTTATCCCGATTTCACCACTTAATTTTTTAGTTGGTTTTTTTGTTTTTATATCTACAAGACCACTTAAAGTTCCAAAATTTTCTACATCAAATGGTCCTTCCGTTACCTCTACAAACTCAATATTATTTGTAAGTACATGTGATGTTGGAGGGTCCATACGGTTTACACAACCTCCATATACTTTTGTGCCATCAACAATGACATTAATATCATCTCTTTTTTGCCCTCGAAGCAAAATATCATTTGCAATACCACTTCTTCTGATGATATTAATTGAGGGTACATTTTTATAGAGTGCCTCCGCAAGGTCGGCTGATTTTATCTTGCGCGCACTCACATCTTTTACAATTTGAGTATTTATTTTCTCTTCTACTGTTATTTTGTCTAAGTTTTCACTATGGAGATAACTCGCAACACAAAGTGATAAAAGTAGTACCTTTTTTTTCATTTTATCTAATCCTCTTCAATGATTTTTAGCCGTATTTTAATAATGAAGTGTTAAATATTTGTTAAGTAATGGTAATCTATTTTTTACTTTTTTAGAAAACAGCTACCTAAAAACCTAAAGATTATTATGATAGTCTTTAGGTTAGCAAAGAACTCTCAAAGGAGAAAAA
>CAYUSV010000194.1:0-2178 GCA_964447385.1 uncultured Campylobacterales bacterium
TGTGCCAAGATTATCAAGAATTATAGAAGCTGGTTTTTATCATGTTATAAATAGAGGAGTAGAGAGAAGAGTTGTTTTTTGTGAAGAAGATGATTTTGATACTTTTTTGAATATTTTAAATCTTACATGTACCAAATACAATATCATACTTCATACTTTTTGTCTCATGAATAATCACTATCATCTACTCATAGAGACAAAAGAAGAAAATTTATCAGAAGCTATAAAGTATCTAAATGGAAACTATGCTGTCTATTTTAACAAAAAATATCATAGAAGTGGTCACCTATGGCAAGGTAGATTCTTTTCATCTTTACTATTTAACGATCAAGAACATTTTTGGATTGTTGCAAGATATATAGAACAAAACCCAATTCGTGCAAATATTGTAAAACAGATAGATCACTATAAGTATCAGTCACTGTTTCAATTAAAATATTTTCAAAAACATAGTAATCTTTTGAAAGATTCTGACATTTTATCTATAGAAATAAAAGATTATCAACAATTTATATCTGATTATACAGATAGTGAAAGTCAAATAGAACAAACCTATGCAACACCTAAGATCATAAAACAAAATAACAAAATCAAAGTACTAACTAAAAAGATAGAGTCTTTTTTTGACAAATATATAGATAACAAAATTAGCATATCAAATGCTTTTAATTACGGTTACAGTAAATCTGATATTACAAATTTTACACATTTATCAACTCCTGCAATATCTAAAATATTAAAAAGGTAAAGTGGGTTTTAAAAAAGTGTTTGACACCATTTCATTTTTATCAAAACTTCATCACCTTCAAACCGAAACTCTTTAGGAAGTCTTACCGCCTGACTTTGTCCATTTTTAAATAATTTTGCAGTTGCCATGATAGCTCCTTGATAAAATATATATTTTTAGTATATACTATTTGGAGGATAATGTCAAGTCCTTTATACCAACGACTATATTCGCATTAATGGTGGAAATAGAAATATTTAAAAACTCTAGCGGTGTTTTAGAAGATGAAGATTTACTAAAACAATTACTAATTTATGGAAAATAAAAATTAGATATTTTATCTACAAAATAAGTTAAGCACGAACATATGCCAACACATCAATAGGTGAATTTTGAACTAAAAACGATGCCTTTGATCCAAAAACAAAAGAGTTAAGTTTACCAACCCCTTTAGACCCAAGAACAAGTAAATCAGCTCCATTATCTTTAATATATGCCAACAAGTCTTCATTTATAGCTGCTCTAAAATCAATTAATTCCATCTCTCCTGCTCCAGCATCTTTTACAAACTTTTTTAATTTTATATCTGCATCTGCTCTTAAACTCTTTTGTGCTTTTTTCCACTCAATATCATCAAGACGATAAGTCATAGCTTGAAGCTTGCTAATATTTTCAAAAGCATAAAGGTATTTTCTTGAAGCTTTGTTAAAAAGTTCATTTGAAAACAGAATACTCTCCTTTGAATACTCTGTCAAATTTGTAGGTAAAAGCAGATTTTGATAACTATTTTTAACTCCATTTTTGACAATTAACACAGGAATATGTGTATCTTGTATAAGATTTAGTGTCACTGACCCAAAATGCTTATTGCTAATATCATCTTTTCCATGCGAGCCTACAATTAATAAATCAGATTTGATTTTTTTTGCTTTATCTCTAATTACTTGATCTGCTTTTCCATACTCAACAAAGAGATAATATGCAACTTTTGTATCATAATTTAACTCATCAATCTGCAAAGTTATATCTTTTTTAAGTTCATTTTCATCTACGAAATTTAAAGATGGCAGTTCAATAAGAGAGGTCTCAATAACAAAAATTACTATCAACTGTGCATCTTTTTCCTTTGCAATTAAAATTGCACGCTTTAACACCTCTTTTGCCATAGCCGATTTATCGATAGCAACTAAAATCTCTTTAACTTGTCTCATTATTTTCCTTTATTTCATTCAAGCTCTTTGCCTTTTTCAAAATCAAATAACCAACAATTCCTGAGAGAAATGAACCAATTAAAATAGCTAACTTATCTGCATAATGAAAAAGTTTAGTGTCATCATAAGCCAAAGAATCCACAAACAAACTCATAGTAAACCCAATACCCGTAAGAGCAGAAACACCATATAATTGAAGCCAAGTACCATCTTTTGGCAAACTTGCCCAACCCAATTTTA
>CAYUSV010000195.1:0-2114 GCA_964447385.1 uncultured Campylobacterales bacterium
GATTATGACACAAATATTATTAAGGAGACCTCTTAAAAAAGAAATTTTAGGTAAAATATCTATAAAATATTTCACAATAAGGTTTATATTTATGAATACACTTATTTATGGGATGCATTGGAAAAGCCAGAGTGAGGCAATTAATAATTTGCAAAAAAGTGAATTGATTGATGTGAAAATTTGGATAGGTAAAAATAGAAATAACGAGATAAACATTGGAAAGCTTCGTCGTACAAGAATAGAAAAAGAGCTATATAGCGGATTAAATAGTGATATATATGATGATGTTTTTAAAGAATCCTTTGCTACATTTTTGGATATGTTTGCAAGAACCCCATCTATGTATACGATTACACATCAAGAGAGTATCAATATATATAACTACTATTATGATTATTTTTCAAAGATGTTACATGATAATAAAATACAACTGTTGATATTTTATAATTTACCACATTTTGGGAGTGATTATCTTTTGACGGTAATTGCAAAACATATGCAGATCAAAATGGTGTTGATGTATCAGTCACTAATTCCAAATCGTTTTCAATATATTACATCTTTAGATGATTTTGGCGATTTTGATACCTCTAAGGTAGAGTTCGACTATCCAACACAGCAGATCAAAAAAGAGTTTCATAAGCCCCTCTTTTATATGAAAAATATCAAATTAAAATACAAAAGTTGTCACTATATGTTTCTAAAAAGAGTTAGACAGTTTGTTTTTAGAAGTGTAGGAAGAATGACTTTTTTAGGTTTGATACAGAGTTATTATGATTGTCTAAAATTTAAATCCTCCTATAATAAATTAGCCAAACACAGTTTTGAAGCTACAAAAAAATCAGTCTATTTTCCTCTACAACTCCAACCTGAGTTAACCACCTCCACTTTGGGAGGCATCTATACCGATCAGTTACTTGCGATTGAGAAAATTTCCAATTTGATTGATGATGATTGGGTGATATATGTCAAAGAGAATCCAAAACAGCTAGAAGCCCATAGAGGAGAGTTCTTTTTCAAGAGATTGGCTCTTTTAAAAAAAGTACGCTATATAGCAAAAGAGGTAGATAGTCACGATTTGATCAATAGTTGTCAATTTGTAGCAACAGTGACTGGTACTGCTGGATGGGAGTCGATAAGTGGTGGTAAAAATGTTGTGATATTTGGAAAAAGTTGGTATCAAAAATTTCCAGGAGTTTTTAAATATAGTAAAAATTTAAAGTTAGATGACATTTTAAACTATAAAATTGATCATAATAGATTAGAGACAGCGTATAATAATTTTATCAAAAAAACTGCAAATGGTATTGTAGATAGAGGTTATATAGCAAATTATCCAAATTATACCGATTCGCAAAATAGTAAACATATTCAAGAGTCTCTTTTGAAAATTATTACTTCGTTAATTTAGGTATTTATTATAGATAATGGCAATAAAATGGTAAAAACTGCCCCTATATCTCTATTTTTAACACTTAAAGTACCTTTCATATTTTTCTCAATAATAACTTTTGACATATATAGTCCTATACCTAAACTTTTCTCTTTTGTACTATAGTATGGCTCAAAGATTTTTTCTAGTTTACTCTCTTTTATGCCTCCTGCATTGTCAATAATTTGTATAGTATTTTTATCGATAAAGATTGTTATGGTTGGCTTTTGTATATTTCTCTCATCAAGTGTTTCTTTGGCATTTAAAAGAAGATTTAAAAGTACCTGTTTGTACTCTCTTTTGTAGTTGTATATTTTTACATCTTTTTTAATCTCAATAATCATTTTAATATCTTCAAATCTCATCAGATCAAGTACACCTTGTGTCTCTTTGGCGATACTAAAAGACTCTTTTTGCTTATCTGGGGTATAAAAATCTTTAAAATCGTCAATCGTTTCAGACATAAACTCTAACTGTTTTACACCTTCTTTTATCTTGTTGCTTCGAGCTTCTTTTTCATCTAAGTCATCGATATTCATAAAAATATAGGAGAGACGAGTTAAGGGTTGTCTCCATTGATGGGCGATATTTCCTAGCATCTCTCCCATGGAGGCTAGTTTGGATTGTTGTATCATCATCTGAGTTTGTTGCTCATTTTCTAAAAGAAGTAGTTTAAATTTGT
>CAYUSV010000196.1:0-2077 GCA_964447385.1 uncultured Campylobacterales bacterium
GCCCATCTTCCCAATCCAACTCTCTCCTTGACTCACACTGAGATCTTGAAGTGCCATTTTTGATTTTATCATCTTATCTATTTTCTCTTCAAAAGAATTTTTAGTGATAAATCTAAAAACATTTACATTTTTGCTTTGTCCTATCCTAAAGGCTCTATCTGTTGCTTGGTTTTCTACTGCTGGATTAAACCATAAATCAAAATGTATGACATTGTTAGCCTGTGTGAGATTTAGTCCTGTACCTCCTGCTTTTAGTGAGAGTATGAAGATTTTGTAGTTTGGATCATTTTGAAAAGATTCTACGATTTCATCTCTTTTGTTTTTGTTTTGACTCCCTTTTAGATAGAGTGGGGTTGTGTAGAGTTTTTCTTGGATAAGTTTTTCTAAGATATCTCCCATTTGTGTGTACTGGGTAAAGATGAGTGTTTTTTCATCTCTTTGGAGTATGATATCAAGAAGTTCTAGTAGGTATTTTGTTTTGCCTGAAAGCTCTGCATCAAAATCAGACTTTTTATCAAAGTTCCTTGGATGATTGCAGATTTGTTTTAGTGCAGTTATGAGTTTAAATATCAATCCAGATCGCTCACTTGGTTCACTCTCTTCTATAGTTCTTAAAGTATTATCTACCATACTTTTGTAAAGAATTGCTTGTGCTTTTTCCATAGTTATATAAGAATCTGTGATAATTTTCTCTGGCAGATCTTTGATGATAGATTTATCAGTTTTAAGCCTTCTTAACATAAAAGGTGCTGTGATATTTTTTAACTGCTCTGCTTTTTCTCTATTTTTAGAGATCTCTATCTCTTTTGCATACTCTTTTTGAAATATTTTGAGACTCTTTAGATATTTTGGTAAAGCAAAATCAAAAATACTCCATAGTTCGCTTAAGTTGTTCTCTACAGGTGTTCCACTCAGTGCTATTTTATATTTTGCTTTGATATTTTTTATTGCTTTTGTGATTTGCGTTTGTGGGTTTTTAATCTTTTGTGCTTCATCTATAACGATAGCATCAAATTTATACTTTTTAAGTTTTTCTAAATCTCTTCCAAGCGTGTGATAAGTCGTAAAAACCATATCTGCCTTTTGAAACTCTCTTTTTGCTCCATAATATTGAGTAAATGTCAAAGAAGGTGCAAATTTTTCAATCTCTAATGCCCAATTGTTAAGAAGAGTAGTTGGTACAACAACAAGTGCCGGATTGTTTAAATAACTGTTTTCTTTTAGATATTTTAACACAGTAATAGTTTGTAATGTTTTTCCAAGACCCATGTCATCTGCAAAGATAACTCCAAAACCATTCAGCAAATTGTTAATCGCCCAGTTAAAGCCACGAGATTGGTATGCTCTTAGATTTGCTTCTATTTTTGGTTGGCTAAACTCTTTAAACTTAAAAAGTTCCTGCAGATATACCGATAAGTTGTCATCTAACTCTATCTCATTATTGAAATTCATATGTAAAAGTTCATAGCGATTTAGTGTTTTGTTTTGCTCAATACTTTTAAAGATATTTTGAACCTCTTTTGCATTTAAAATAACAAAATTATCTCGAAACTTAATCAACTCTTCTCCCTGCTTTGAGAGTTTTTTAAATTCATCTGCTGATATAGTGGTATCACCTATAGCAATCTCATAATCATACTCAAGCAACTTATCAAGAGTAAGAAAAGATTGAAAACTTTTGGAGCTAGATTTTACTTTGATTTGCAGTTTTGGTTTTAGAAGATTTTTAAGCTCTTTTGGAAGTATGATATCTATACCAAGATCTAAAATAAAATCTTTTTTAACCAATATAAACTCTTCAAGTCTCTGTTTTGAAAGTATGATATTTTGCCTATTTATGAGCGTTTTTATCTCTTGTATCTCTTCACTAAATTTTACAAGTACCATTAAAATCTGAAGCTTTTGGTCACTCTCTTTGTATTTATGAAGGTATTTATCATTTATTTTTATAGATAAACTATACTCATCTTCACAAGGGTCTATAAAAAGTTGAAATTTAAAATCACTATTTAAAAGATCAAAAATAGCAAAATATCTATCGATAGATATCGCAAACTCACTAGTTTCAAACCCTTTT
>CAYUSV010000197.1:0-2070 GCA_964447385.1 uncultured Campylobacterales bacterium
CAGAGTGCAACTATTAACTTTCTCAATTTAATTCTAAAAACTTATTTTTATCTGCTGGTGTATTAAAAACAACACTTCTATTTACGAAAATTATAGCATAGAAAAGTTAGTAGTTAAATTGACCTCAAAGGTTCTAAAAAAATGATAAGGACACTCCTAAATAAACTCACCCACCAATTCATAAATAGCCAGTTGAGCCTGTTTTAAATCTTTTCCAAACGCGATAATCCCATCTTGGTGTCCACTCATTACAAATTTAGGGTCATCAAGTGGATTGATGTCTTGATATATTCTTTTAACTTCATCTATCATTTGGGTTGAGCCATAAGGTACATCTTTAGTTTTTTTATAACTATTCTTTAGCATAAAATCCCATAGATTTTGAGAGTGTATATGGATCACAGCACCGATAGTTGGGTTTAGGTTGTATATGCTTCCATGAGTTAAGGCTTCGCTACTTGGTTTGATAGCACCGCTTGATTTTAGATAAAATTTTCTATCATCATATGCCTCTATTAGTGAGTAGTGTTTACTCTTTAAAGTTTTTAAATTTCCAGTTTGTGTGCCTGTGATGACAAAACTGTTTTGGCTTTGTCGTCTGCTGATGTTGCCATAGCCTATCCCATCTTTTTCTCCGATGAGTTTAAGCGCGTAGAGTCTTTCTCTTGTCTTTTCTATTTTTCTCCATAGAGATTTTTCTAAAGCTTTGGATTTTGTAAAATTAAACTTATACTTTATAACACCGTCGATCATATCTTATCTTCGTACATTTTTTCTATATCATCTATATTTGCTTTACAGATACCTCGTTCGCTGATGAGACCGGTTATAAGAGATGCTGGAGTGACATCAAAACCGTAATTTAACGCTTTTGATTTTAAAGGTAGGATTTGAAGCTTTCTGTATTGACCGTTTTCATCTATACCTCGAATGGTTTTTAACTCCTCTTCGTCTCTTATCTCGATTGGAATCTCTTTAAGACCGTCAATGATCTCAAAATCAAATGTACTAGAGGGTAGGGCGACATAAAAAGGTATATTGTTATCAAATGCTGCCAATGCTTTTAGATAAGTTCCTATTTTATTTGCTACATCTCCGCTTCGACTCACTCTATCTGCTCCTGTTATACAGATATCTACAAGAGCGTGTTGCATCAGATGTCCGCCTGTGTTGTCGGCTATGATAGTATGATTTACTCCAGCTTTTTCCAGTTCCCACGCAGTTAAGTTTGCTCCTTGATTTCTAGGTCTTGTCTCATCAACAAAGACATGTACATCTATACCTCTTTTTTTTGCTTCATAAATGGGAGCAAGAGCCGTACCCTCATCTGCGATCGCAAGCCACCCTGCATTGCAGTGCGTAAGGACATTGATAGTAGTTTTATTTCTCTTCTTTAAAATCTCTTCAAATATATCTGCTCCATAATTTGCTATTTTTTTAGTATGTTCACAATCCTCGTCACATATTTTGATAGCTTCAGCTTTTAATTTTTCGGTTAACTCTTCCTTTTCGGATATCTTGGCAATTCTCATCATTCTATCGACTGCCCACATAAGATTTACCGCAGTTGGGCGTGAATTTTTGATCAATTCTGCCTTGACTTTAAGTTTATCAAAATCCCCATCACACTCAACAGCAGCTAAAAATATACCAAATGCAGCTGTATTTCCTATAACACCTGCACCTCTAACAGTCATGTTTTTGATAGCATCTACACACTCTTTTGTATTTCTAATCGTAACAGTTGTCTCTACAAATGGCAAAACTCTTTGATCAATTACGACCAAATTATCATCTTTATCTAGCCAAAATGCTTTATATTTTCCATTCATTTTACTCCTTTTATCATATAGATAAGTTCATCAATATTTTGAATATTTTCATAATTTTTTATCAATTTTAGACTAATTTGCAGTGCTTTTAAATTTGCTTCTTTCCTATCTTTTTTATTTTCAATATCTCGTATCTCTTCAACTCCAGCAATTCCAAAAACTCTTCTTGCCATTTTGCATCCTGCATATCCGATACTTGATTGAAATATATCGTGCATAAAATCTTTTTTAAACTCTG
>CAYUSV010000198.1:0-2070 GCA_964447385.1 uncultured Campylobacterales bacterium
CGAGTTTGACCTTGGGCGTTTGCTTGTCTCTTTGTCACTCATCTTTTCACTCACTTTTGCATTGGGATATTTTTTTTCAAAATTCCGACTTCCTAGTATTCTCGCTGCACTTTTTATCGGTATGGGACTTAGTTATACTCCAATTGATGCCATAATCCATATCCCGCAATTTGAGACTATTTTTGAATTTTTATCCAATCTTGGTGTACTTTTTTTACTTTTTTATATCGGTTTGCAGATTGACCTTAAAGAGATGAAAAAATCAAGTACTGATATCGTATGGCTGACGGTGTTAAATACAATTTTTCCATTTATTTTTGGAGTAATTGCTATGCTTCTTTATGGCTATGAGTGGGCTATTGCTCTAGTTATCGGGATGACTCGTATGCCTACGGCTGAAGCGGTGATTGTGCCTATACTTGATGAGTTTAAGATGCTCAAAACCAAAGTGGGTACTCTTATCGTCGGAGCCGGTGTGCTTGATGATGTGATAGAGGTGTTGCTGGTGGGAATTGTCTCTGTATGGATAGGAACAAAAACAGGAGAGAGTCATGGCGGTATTGTTGCATTGATTGCAGGGATGAGTGCTTTTATGATTCTTTCGTGGATTTTTTATCGTTATATGCCGTTGATATTGCGAGATTATAAACCAAAAAACCTTAGTACATTAATGATTTTTTCTCTGATTATTCTTTTTGGGTTTGGCGGTTTTGGTGAGTATGTGGAGATGGGGATGGTGGTAGGAGCCATCTTTGCCGGCGTTATTATGCGACCGCTATATGAGAGCAATGAGGAGAAAGGTGAGCTTCTTACAAAGACCACACAAACTTTAAGTTATGGTTTTTTTGGTGTACTGTTTTTCTTTTGGGTGGGCTTTAATGCTGACATGGAAGGTTTTTTAAAAGAGCCGCTTTTAGCCATCTTGCTTTATCTGGCAGGTACACTTGGAAAACTTTTGGGTGTATTGCTGATGGTGCCAATGAAAAAAATAAATATAAAAGAAGCGGTAATTATAGGTGTTGGTTTGAATGCAAGATTGACCACGGAGATTATCGTAGCACAACTGCTTTTTTCTGCTGCTATTATAGATTTGAAACTTTTTACAGCTTTGGTTGCTGCATCTGCTTTTTCTACTATTACAGTTCCACTTATTTTTTCGCTGTTGATTCGTTTTTGGGGAAAAGAAGCTTTTGATGATATTGATAAATCTCCTGAGCATAAAACACCTCCTACAGATATCCCTTGGCACACAAAAACAACTGAAGAAACAATAGAGTATTTTAAAAGTAATGAGCAAAACGGATTATCAGAAAAAGAAGCACAAACAAGAGCACAAAAATATGGTACAAATGAACTAAAAACAATTGCCAGGACTCCATGGTATAGCATATTTTTACGACAATTCACCGACCTTTTGATTATTATTCTTTTTGTGGCTGCGGGTATTTCGCTTGCTGTGGGTGAAGTAACTGATGCGATTACAATTTTTGTCATTATCGTTTTAAACGGGGTGCTTGGTTTTGTGCAAGAGTACAAAGCGGAAAATGCCATCGAAGCACTGAAGCGGATGTTACATCCAACATGTAAAGTTTTACGAGAGGGAAAAGAAGAGATCATCAATGCCAAAGCATTGGTTCCAGGCGACATAGTCTTACTTGAAATCGGTGATAAAATACCTGCAGATTTACGCTTCATTGAAGGGGCAAATCTAAAAATTGATGAATCTACACTCACAGGAGAATCCGCATCAGCTCTCAAAAACCCGCAAATCATCAAAGCCGACACAGCACTTGCCCAGCAAGCGGACATGCTTTGGATGGGTACGGTAGTCGTAAACGGCAGAGCCACAGGTATTGTCGTACAAACGGGGATGCAAACAGAGTTTGGAAAAATTGCTTTGATGACACAAAGTGTGAAAGAAGAGCCAACACCCCTTCAAAAAAAACTGGCTGCTTTAGGAAAAAAGCTCGGCATTTTTTCAGTTGGGATTTCAATCCTTGTTGCAGTGGTGGGATGGCTTTTGGGAAAAGATTTGATGGAGATGTTTTTGACAGGTGTCTCTCTTGCCGT
>CAYUSV010000199.1:0-2068 GCA_964447385.1 uncultured Campylobacterales bacterium
TTTTAGATTAATAACATTAATTTTTGCTATAATTTTAAAATTATTTTCATAAGGGTTATCTATGTTAACAAAAAGAGTACAAAGTTTATCAACTTCACTTACAATTGCTATCTCAACACTTGCAGCGGAGCTTAAGGCTTCGGGTAAAGATGTCATCAGTTTTTCAGCTGGTGAGCCTGATTTTGGTACGCCAGAGGTTATCAAAGATGAGGCAAAAAAAGCATTGGATGCAAACTACACAGGCTATACAGCAGTACCTGGATTTCCAGAGCTTTTAGATGCTGTTAGAGATAAACTTAAAAGAGACAACAATTTAGAGTACAAATCTTCACAAATTATCGTCAGCAATGGTGCTAAGCATTCACTTTTTAACCTTCTTCAAGCACTCATAGAAGATGGTGACGAGGTCATAATTCCTGCTCCTTATTGGGTTACTTACCCTGAACTTGTCACTTATAGCGGAGGTAAATCTGTCTTTATTGAAACCTCTGATAAAGATAATTTTAAAATCACAGCTAAAGAGCTAAAAGCAGCCATCACACCAAAAACCAAGATGCTAATTCTCACAACTCCATCAAATCCAACAGGATCTGTATATACCAAAGCTGAACTAGAAGCTATTGCAGATGTGTTAAAAGGTACAGATATCTTTGTCGCTTCAGATGAGATGTATGAAAAACTGGTATATGATGGCATAGAGTTTACGGCAGTTGCAAGTATCAGCCAAGACATGTTTACTCGTACTATCACCGTCAATGGTCTTAGCAAATCTGTAGCAATGACAGGTTGGCGTTTTGGATATCTTGCATCACCAAATGATGAGCTTATAGCTGCTATGAAAAAACTACAATCCCAAAGCACATCTAACATAAACTCTATCACTCAACACGCGGCTATCATCGCACTTGATGGTAAAGCAGACGCAGATATAGAGATGATGCGTCAAGAGTTTCAAAAAAGAAGAGATTTGGCAGTCAAGCTTTTTAACCAGAGCGATAAACTCTCCGTAGAAAAACCCGACGGTGCTTTTTATCTTTTTGTCAATATCAAAAAAGTGACCAATGATTCTATGGAGTTTTGTAAACAGCTCTTGGAAGAAAAAGGTGTAGCTTTGGTACCTGGTGTTGGATTTGGAAGTGAAGGATATTTTAGATTTTCATTTGCGACTGATGAGGAAAATATCAAAGATGGAATTAAAAGAATAAAAGAGTTTTGCGACAATTATTAAAGAGATTTCATTTATATCCGATTTAGTTTAAAATTTATAATTAATTGGATACAAAAGATGAATAGTAGACGAAGTTTTTTAAAAAAGAGTATCATTTTGGGGGCAGGACTCTGTGTAAGCCCCTATGAGCTTTTCTCTTTGAGACTTCCAGTAGATAGATCTATCAAACTTTATAACGCTCACACAGGCGAATACCTAAACGCAACCTACTGGGCAAAAGATCATTTTGTAAAAGATGAACTTAAAAAGATCAACCATCTTCTGAGAGATCATAGAACCGGTGAAGTTAGAGAGATGGATCTAAAGCTTTTAGACCTGCTCTACTCTATACAGCTTATCCGTGATACAGACAAACATATCAAAGTCTTTTCAGGATACAGGTCACCAAAAACAAACAGAAAATTAAGAAAAAATAGTGAAGGCATAGCTAAAAATAGTTTTCATCTAAAAGCACAAGCTATCGATATAAATCTGCCTGGAACCGAGCTTAAAAACCTTAAAAAATTAGCAACATTCCTTCGTCGTGGTGGAGTTGGATACTATCCAAGAAGTGGTTTTATGCATATAGATACAGGTCCTATTCGTTATTGGTAACAATCACTTGATATTTTATACAATTTGTGGTATAATCGCCACTTAAAATTTACACGAGAGGTGGTGATATCCACATGCCAGGTATAAATGTAAAATCTAACGAATCATTCGAAGAAGCATATAGAAAGTTTAAAAAACAGACTGACAGAAACTTAGTCGTTACTGAAAAAAGAGCGAGAAAGTTCTTTGAGACAGGTACTGAAAAGAGAAAAAAACAGAAAATTGCTGCTAAGAAAAAAGCACTTA
>CAYUSV010000200.1:0-1996 GCA_964447385.1 uncultured Campylobacterales bacterium
ATAGTTCTTGACTTATTCATAATATAAGTATCGACACAATAATATTTTTTTTAAGAGTTCTTGATTTTCTTAACCCACTCACTCAAAGTTTTTTCAAATCCAATCTCACTAGAGTCATAAAAATTAAGCTCTTTTGTAAGATAACTCTGTTCTACCCATCCATCATAATCATGTGGATATAGATACCCTTTTGGGTTTGGACTTTTTAGGTGATCTGGTACTTCTAGTTTTGTCTCATTTTCCACATATTTTTGTACAGAGTTTATAGCTTTGTAAGCGCTGTTTGATTTTGGACAACTTGCAAGATATATAACACATTGTGAGAGTATGATACGACTCTCAGGATAACCTATCTTTGAGACAGCTAACATGGTACTTGTAGCTAAATTTAGGGCATTTGGGTTTGCGTTGCCTATATCCTCACTCGATAATATCACAAGCCGTCTAGCTATAAACTCTGGACTCTCGCCACCATCGATAAGTCTTGCTAAATAGTACAAAGAAGCGTCTATATCGCTTCCTCTGATACTTTTTATCATTGCACTTGCTAAGTTGTAGTGCGTATCATCGCTACTAACTCCATCTTTTAACATGGTAGGTCGAAGAGACTTTAAGTTTTTGAGTGTGATGTGACTGTCTACTTTTATAACAAATTCAAGTAGATTTAAAAGTGCTCTACTATCTCCACCAGAGGAACCTATAAGATATGTCAAAGCATCATCATCTATCGTAAAATCAATCTCTTTTTGAACTCTTTGGAGTAGTTTTGCAAGATCATCATATGTAAGGGATTTAAACTCAAACAACATGGAGCGAGAACGGATACCTGCAGTCAATGAAAAATAGGGATTTTCAGTAGAGGCTCCGATGATGATGGCTTCATTATTTTCCATCGGTATCAAAAGTACTTCTTGCTGTGTGCGACTAAGTCTATGAACTTCATCTATAAATATAACTGGTTTTGTAAATGTTCCTCTGTGTGTTGCAAAAATTTTTCGAAATTGCTCAACTTTTAAACTAGTAGCATCTAAGATATAAAATGGTGCATCCATCTCTTTGGCTATGATTTTTGCCATTGTTGTTTTTCCAGTTCCAGGAGGTCCATAAAAAAATGAGTGGGGAATGTTTTTGTTTTTTAGGAGTTTGAAAAAAGCTGAATTCTCAGAACAAAGATGAGACTGTCCCAAGAGATCTTCTATCTTTTGTGGTCTAAAAATTTTGCTAAGATCATTCATCTTTTTGTGGTTTTTTATACCCTTGTAAAAAAGTATGTAGACTGTGATACTCTGTTTTGCTTAAAAATCGCATCTTTTTTGGAGCTATATCTAAACTCACTCCTCCAAACTCTACTCTTTTTAAATCCATAACTTCAGAATCATAATACCCAAAAAATCGCCTAAGTTCTCTGTTTTTCCCCTCCGTTATGGAGACTTTGAGTTTAGAAAAGTTAACATCATCTTTTTGGATTTTGTACCATAAAAACGGCTTAAAATCCATCGAAACTATTTCACTTCTCTCATGTGCACCTTTGGTTGCAAATTCTGCTTGTAACCCCTCTTTCATCCCTATTTTCATAGCTTCAGTAACTCTACCTCTAATTTTTAGATAATAGATCCTCTCTAAGTTACTTGTCATCAACGCAGTAGCCACATCTGGGGCATCTGTAAGCAAAAGTAACCCCTCACTAGCAAAATCCAACCGCCCAATAGGTATAAAATGGTGATATCTTTTTGAGAGATTGTCATAGATAGTCTTTCTACCACGATCATCTTTTTTAGTAACTAATTCACCTTTTTCTTTATTGTAAACTATAACTGTAAACTCATTTTTTGGATGCATAAAACGATCGTTAATATAGACTTTGTCGCCTGTACAAACTTGTGTAGAGAGATCGGTAATGACTTTACCTTTCATCTTGACTTTGCCTTGTTTTATAAGCTCATCTGCTTCACGACGAGAGTATTTTGAGTTGTGTGATATGTATTTGTTTAGTCTT
>CAYUSV010000201.1:0-1922 GCA_964447385.1 uncultured Campylobacterales bacterium
GGAGATAGAAAACTTTATTTGGAATGATGAAGGCATGAGCATTGATGCACTTCGTTCACTCACAAGAACTCTTCGTAAAAAACTACAAGGGAATTTTATAGAAAATATTTCAGGGGTTGGATATAGGCTCAAACCTTAACCCTGCATATGTTAAAATCCCATCTTTTTCCAACCGCACACTCTCTCTACTTCCTCGACCTTCTCCTCTTTTAATTGCTTCAGTGTCATTTATAGTTTGTAAAATTTGAACCATTTTTTCTCCAGAGTTCATAGTTATAACTTTAACAAGATAATCATCCTCTATTTTTAACTCTAGTTTTTGTATTTGAAACATTTTTGGCTCTTGTTGATTTATAATTTTATAAGTTCCAAGGTGTTTTTCCCAAGCTTTGAAAATAACAGTTGGCGGGGCTTTTGCACCTACAATCATATTCTGTCCATTTATATGTGCGATAACTAGATGGTTGTTGTCGATATTATGAGTATAAAGCCCCATATTTTTAGATGCTTCATCTCCAATAGGTATTAAACCAAACAGGCGATATTTAAGATAGTATCTATTGTCCTCTTCTTTTTTTAGATTAAAACTTCCATTTGCCGTTTTTGCTATAAAATGTCCATCTGCTTTTTTAACAATATCTGCTTTTCCAAACATAGTTGCCCAAGTTCCTGTAAAATCAGAAGAGTTTTCTAGCTTATTTTTTGTAAAGGAGAGTTTTTTACCAGTTTTTGCTTCCCAAGCTTTTTGAAGTAGTGTGTTAGCTATTTTAGCAACATCGCCAGAGTCACTGTTTACTAAGACAACAACACCTAGTTTTGATTTTGGGGCAACCCCAAAAGATGAACGATGTGCAATTGTACCACCATCATGACCATAAACTGGCTCAATATCACCCAGGGTTTGAGTGTTGATAAACCACCCTAAGCCCATCTTTATTCCAATATCTAATGCAATATTTTCATTTTGAACCCTAAACATTTCCATCAATGTTTCTCTTTTGAGTATCTTTTCATTTCCCTCACTATTTATCATCATAATTAACTGACTCAAGTCACTTACAGTTGTATTTAAAGCTCCAGCTGGTACTTGTCCTATCGGGTACTCAAAAGTTTCTTTGCCTTTACTATAGCTTTTAGAAGCATTTACCCCACCAAGAGCCATCTCAAAATCAGAATCATTCATCCTAAGCGGCTCAAGCAAACTTTTTTGTAAAAATTTGGCATACGGCTCACCACTCACTTTTTCAATCGCATCTCCAAGAAGAGTAACAGCTAAATTTGAATAACTAAGTATCGTATTTGGAGGGTATGCCACATACTCATTTTGTATTTTATTAACAAGCTTAGTGTAGTGTAAAGGTTTTTTTGCAAACATTCCATCAATCCAATCACCTGGAAGTCCAGAATGGTGTGTCATGATAGTACGAGGGGTAATACCATCTGTATCTCCAAAACGACTTTTGATACTAAAATTTGGCAAATAAGTAACTAATGGTTTATCTATATCCATTTTGCCCATTTCTTGTAGTTTCATAACGGCTAAGGCATTAAAAACTTTCGTAATCGAGCCTGCTCTATATTTTGTTTTAGGAGTTGCTTTTATTTTCTGCTTTTTATCTCCATACCCAAACCCCTCCTGCCAGACAATCTTTTGATCATCTACCAATGCTATGGAGAGTCCAACTATATCTCTATCTTCCATCTCTTTTTGGATATACCATCTCATATACTCTTTGAGGTAAGTGTAGTCACCTTTTTCTATGTGGGTTGGTAGTTTGGGTGCTTTTGCGGCTGTACAGCCTGTAAGTATTGCTAATGTTGCGATAAAAGGCAGGGTTTTTAGTATTTTGCATCTCATATTTGACTCCTAAGTGTTTTTATAACTTTAGCAGAAAAAAATGAGGAAATAATGAGAAATCTCA
>CAYUSV010000202.1:0-1918 GCA_964447385.1 uncultured Campylobacterales bacterium
TTATCAACCACTTTAAATGTAAACACAGTTATAGCCCCGGTGCTTTCCACATAGACTCAGTTACACCCTCATCTACCAGTGAAAGTTGTGTCTCATATGCAATTTTCCATTTTTCTCTGATCTCTTTATAAGCTTCATAATTTTCCATACTAGGCAGACAAGCTCTATCCCATGAGACTAACTCTTTGGAAGCTTTTTTTATACTCTCATAAACTCCAGCCCCTACACCTGCTGCGATTGCACAGCCAAGTGCTGTCGCCTCTTTTACTTCTGGAACTTTTACCTTTTTACCTGTCACATCAGCTAGTATCTGTGCCCACAATTTTCCCTTGCTAGCTCCTCCTGCAAACACTATTGTGTCTATCTCGATTTTGGCAAATTGTGCGATATTATCCAAATTTTCTGCACTTACTATACAAGCGTTTTCTAAAAGTGAACGAAACATAGAAGCTTTATTGTAGCGCTCTACATCAAGCCCTAAATTTAAAAATGAGGGGCTTGCGTGGTACCATCTTCCATACTTCATTACATCTGAAAATATAGGAAGTATCCCATAAGAGCCAACCGGTACATCTTGTGCCATCTCTTCAAGAATGACATAAGTATCTACTTCTCTTTTTTGCGCAAAAATCTTCTCACTTTCACAAAGTGCATCTCTAAACCACTGTATAACAAGCCCACTAAAAAATGTAATCCCCTCAGCTTGACTCATATCTTCTATAACATGTGGATTGATTCGTATACTCATATCTTTTGGTGGTTTAGGCTCTTTTATATTAACAACCTGTTGCCAAAAAGTGCCGCCAATTATCGCTACTTCACCCTCATCTACAACACCAAGTCCAACAGCACCCATCTGTACATCACCGCCACCCATCACAACTTTTGTCTTAAGAGATAAAACACTCTCTTTATCTCTAACTGTACCGATAACCGTACCACTCTCAACAGATTTTGGAAAAATATCTGATTTTAACCCAACTCTTTGTGCCATATCAGGTAACCAATCGCGCTTTTTTAAAGAGTAAATTCCAGCTGTCCCTGCATTGGAAGGATCACTTGCAATAGTTCCACTAAGTTTTGCCAAAACCCAATCACTAATCATAGAAATTTTGGCACACTTTTCATAAATCTCGGGTCTATTTTTCTTCACCCACAAAAGCCTAGGTAACGCACCAAGAGCAAAAGTTTGTCCACTAAGTGCGTAAAACTCCTCCTCAATTGATGGAAACTTCTCTTTAAGCTCTCTTACTTCAGTATCTGCTCTAGCATCTACATTTGCAACTGCCCAAAGCTCTCTACCATCTTTATCATAAAGCACTATTCCTTCTCGCATACTAGTAGCACTAACAGCTAAAATATTATCAACCTCTATTTCTTTAGTTGCCTCTTTTATACATCTACAAATAAGCTCCCAATTTTTTTCATAATCAAACCCCATAGAGTTAAGTACCCCATCTTCTGCTATATGTATCCACTCTTCGCTAGCTACTGCTATCTGTTTTCCTTTAGTATCAAACAAAACAGCTCTAGCACTGCTTGTCCCTGCATCTATAGCCAATAGGTATTTTGACATACAAGACTCCTTTAAAATTCAACTGTTATTTTACCATGATTTTTTCTTTACTTTTGACCATATTAGGTATAATGTTTTTTCAAAACTTACTGGTATGCTCGTAGTTATGGGGATTGGCTATAAAAAAAATAAATAATCATAATCAAGTAAAAAATACATTTTTTAAGAGTATGCAGAAAATCCAATAAGTAGCAGTCCTGAATTATGCACCCAAGCCATAAGAAACTCCTACTTTAAATATTTATATATTCCTATTGATTTTTACATCGACACTCATCAAAAAAAATTTTAGTCACCAATTTTTTATATAAAACTAGCTATATTTACCATCAGTTAAAGATT
>CAYUSV010000203.1:0-1900 GCA_964447385.1 uncultured Campylobacterales bacterium
TCCATCCCTTTATCTATAAAAGCTAAATCTTTCTGATAAACTTTCACAATAACCCAAAGCTCACTCAAATCAGCGATTTGAAGTAGTAGTTTTCCTCTTTTTACAAAACCGCCATCATTGATATTTTTCTTCATGATATATCCGCTCACTGGTGAATATATAGTAAAGTTCGCAATCTTTTTTGAGCTATTTTTGATATATCTTAGAGTTTTTTTCCCAAGCCCAAAAGCTACCAATTTATTATACGCACTTCGATAGAGTGGACTATTTTTATTTTGTAGTTTTTTAGCTAGTAGTAACTCCATTTGAGCAGAGATTACATCATCTGAGTATATTTTAAAAAGTGGACTATTTTTCTCTACAAATTTGAGTGTCTCATCTGCATAAAGTTTATCTATAAATCCATCATATCTAGTAACTATATCTACAACGCGGCTCTCATCCATAGTAGTATCAGCATAAAAACTCCTCTTAAAAGAGATATTTTTCTCTTTTACACTCACTATCTTCTTGTTAAAAAGCTGATCAACCTCAATGATCTTTGCATCAAGACTAAGCGCTAATACCGCCACCATTATAAAATATCTCATTATAACTCTCCTTTAAAATATAAACTTTTAGCATATGAGCTAAAGTAGTTGTTGAGTTCATCCAAAGCTAACATCTCTAACGAAATTGTCTCGTTGATGTTTTGGATAAGATCTATACTGTTTAAGTGTCCAAGCTGTGCGTGAAGAGCAAGATTTTGACCAATATACTCTTTTTGCCCCTTCATATCATTTTGTAGTATTTCATAGTTGTTGTATGCTGTTTGCATCTGCTCATAAAATAGATCTACTTTTGATTTAAATGTAATTTTCAAAGACTCTAGTTTATCCTTACCCATCAAAGCTTTGTATTTTGCTTTACTCTCTTGTTTTTCTTGTATCCCTCTTATTGGAAGTGGTAAATTTATGGAAGCTGATAGATAGTCATTTCTATCATCTCTTTGAAAATACCCAACATTAAACTTTATATCTGGAATTTTTTCTGCCCTTTTAAGTTTTGCTACACTGTTTTGTTTTTTCACTTCACTCTTTAGTGCTAAGATAGCTGGATGAGTTTCTATATCTACACTCAAATCATCTCTCTTCTCAAGCGATGTTTCAACTGCCTCTATCTCTTTGTATGTCAATTCTTCTAGTTTTAACTTCAAAGATTGTAGTTTATACTCTAAGTTTTGCATCTGAATTTTGAGTTTTGAGTTTAAAAGTTTTGCATTTAGAGGAACAGTTTGTTTTATCCCTCCACTCTCATACAACATATAAGCGACATCTTCTAACTCTTTTGTATTTTTTTGATAATCTTTTAAAAGTGCTATCTTTTTTTGTGTAATAACAAAAGAGTAACCAATCTCTCTTATATTTGAGGCTAGTTTTAGCTTTTTATCTTCTAATTTTAGTCTGCTTATCTCTTTTTGCTCTTTAAAAATTGCCTCTTTTTTAGCAAGTTTTCCATTTGTTGGCACAACTTGAGAGAGAGCTATAAATTGAGCTTGCATGGCTTCTTTGTCTCTTTTTAGTGGATCATCAAACCAAATATCATTTAGACCGGCTGAGAATGTTGGGTCTTTCCAAGTGGTGGCGAGAGCTATATCTTGTTCATCAAAGAGAATGACTTTTTCTCTTAGTTTTATTTCATAGTTCTCTTTTAGTGCATCTTGTACTATTGTTTCAAGTTCTAAAGCAAAACTTGATGAGAGTAAAAGAGCCACCAAAAACGGAGTTTTTAACATCATAACTTACACCTTTTTGATTTTTTATAATTGTAATTGTATACGATAGAGTGTGTAAGAAGTGTGGAGAAGAGATAGGATATTTTTTTGTTACTATATTTCTAAACTTAATAAAAATGTAACTTA
>CAYUSV010000204.1:0-1844 GCA_964447385.1 uncultured Campylobacterales bacterium
TTTTTCATATTTTATTGGGGTATAGTTAGCTTATGAAAAATAAAACTTGTATAAAATAATTGATTCAGAATAAATCTCATTTTTTTCACATATTTTTTAGGGATACTAGCAATATCAAACTATAAAAGGATTTAAAATGTGGAAAAATATATGCCTCGTTTTAGTATGTGGAATTTTAGTTGGCTGTGGTAGTTCTTCGTCTAAAAATAAAGTAACTGGAAAATTACTTTTAGAAATGAGTTCTCAAGAGGTAAAGGACAAGCTTATAAGTGATGGTTGGGAAGATTTTGGCAATTCAAAAATATATGGCTATAAAGCATATAAGATTAGCTATGTTACAAAAGATGAGAAAGATAAAAATGTAAATGTTTCGGGGCTTTTTGTTGTACCTACAGAAGTAGATAATAAGATAAAAGAAGATGGAATTTCCATAGTAAGTTATGGACATGGTACAAATTCATTAAATGAAAATGCTCCTACTCCATACACAGAAAAACACAAAGAACTTTTAGAACCAGCTATAATTTTCTCTTCACTTGGTGGATTTGCAACGCTTCAAGCGGACTACATAGGATATGGTGATTCAAAAGAACACTATCACCCTTATGTGATGAAAAAATCATTGGTTAATGCTTCCATAGATCTGGTAGATGCAGTAAAAGAGTTTGCTAAAAGAAATAATATAAAATTAAATGACAAACTCTTTGTTACAGGATATAGTGAAGGTGGTTATACAGCGATGGCAACTCTTCAAGAGTTAGAAAAAAAAGCTATTTCGGTCACTGCTACTGCACCTTTAGCTGGTGATTATGATTTAAGTTATACAGCAGAGATAATGTTTGGTACATCAGGCAAAAATATTGTAGAGTTAGAATATACTTCACTATATCTATCATTTGCAACATTGGCATATACAAAAGTATATGATAAAGATATTACTTCTGTTATTAATAGTCCTTATGCACAACAGATAGAAAAACTTTTTGATAAAGAACATAGTTTTGAGCAAATAGAATCAATATTGCCATCTAAGATATTGGGCGAGAATGGATTGATGAGAGAAGATTTTATTAATGATTATCAAAATAATGAAAATAATTGGTTAAAGAAAGCATTAAAAAAGAATAGTGTAGATAACTGGAAACCTAAAACACCTTTACGTATTGTCCATTGCGAAGGAGATAATCAAAGTCCATACCTACTTGCACAAAAAATATATAATCAAATGATAAACAATGGTAGTACACAAGTAAAACTTATTACACTTGATACAGAACAAGCAGAAAATGAAAAATGGGATCACGATGACTGTTTTCTCCCTTCACTTATTTACACATTTCTTTGGTTTAAAGAGATACGAGATCAGTAGTTATTTTATAGCCTGAGTTTGATATTTGGATAAGCATAAGAGATATTTTCTAAATTTAACTACACTTTTTTGTATCAAAAATACGAAAGAGAATGAACAACAGGACTGCTATTTATAGATAGTCTGATTAAAAAAAGGCTGTGGTTTTCTTGCCACACTTTTATGATCAGGCTACATGATTTTAAATATCGCCTGATTTCACTATTTTTCTTTTTCTCCAATTATTTCAAGATTAAATCCTTTCACTATTAACCAAACTACTAAAAATAGTTCATTTAAAATCATAGGTATTAATAATATATTTAATATTAATAAATTAACTCCAACCAATTTAACTATCGTTACTATAAAAAGTATTATTGTGGCAATCATTCCCCAAATAGAGATAAAATTTGGAATAACTTGTGTTCTATATGACAATATAAGTAGCAGTCCAGAACTAATTTCACATTTTAACGATAAGAGAAAGGCATAT
>CAYUSV010000205.1:0-1827 GCA_964447385.1 uncultured Campylobacterales bacterium
TGATAAAAATATTAATGATAGAAGATGATGTTCAGTATGCAACACTTTTGAGTGACTATTTAATAGATTATGATTTGGAAGTTACAAACTATGAAGACCCATATTTAGGACTTAGTGCGGGAGTAAAGGACTATGATTTATTGATATTAGATTTAAACTTACCTGGCATTGATGGTTTAGAAGTTTGTAAAGAAATAGTCAGCAAATATGATATTCCTATCATAATCTCTTCAGCACGTGCAGACCTTAGTGATAAAGTCATAGGTTTACAACTTGGTGCGGATGACTATCTCCCTAAGCCTTATGACCCTGAAGAGATGTATGCACGAATCATCTCCCTTTTAAGACGCTATAATAAATTAAATACTCCTGATGAACCAATCTTTCGCCTTAGCTTAGATGAAGAGAAAGAAGATATTTTTCTTGATGGTGTTATTTTAAAACTTACACCTGCAGAATATGTGGTACTTAAACTTTTGATACAACATAAAGGTTCAACAGTTTCAAAAGAGCAGATACTTTATGATTCTGAAGTATTTGAGTATGGTTCTGATGCTTCTTTGGCGGTCATCATAAATCGTCTCAGAAAAAAACTAGAAGACAAAGTAACTTTAAAAACCATTCGTGGTGTAGGATATAGGTTACTTTAATGGGTATATATTATAAAATTCGTACAGTATTTTTAGTGTCTGCTCTTTTTGTAACGGCACTATTTTTGACCTCTTTTTATATAAAAAAATCTCAATATATAGAGACCATAGCAAATAGATATATGCATACATCTCTTTTTTTACAAAACCATTTTGAAGAAAATATAAAAAAGAACTTATTGGTAGATTTTTCGTCAGATACAATTAAAAGTTATTTAAAAAAGAATAATTTTAAGAAAATTAGTGATAAAACAGAAATTTTAACTGTTCGTACGAATGCAAAAGTCATAAAGCAACGAAAAGTTTCAGGGCTAACAGTTAAGATATTTAGCATAGATAAGAGGCTCTACTTCTCTTTAGAGCATCCTAGGTTTTCATTATTGCTTTTAGATATGCAGAAACAGACGCTATATTGGCAGTTATATCTTGGCTTCATTATTGCATTGCTATTTTTATTGGGATTGTATTTTTGGCTTACTAAAAGTTTAAAACCCCTTAAAAACCTACAATCTCAAATACAAAAAGTAGTAGAAGGTGATTTATCTGTTGTAGTTAAAAGTGATAAACATGATGAGATAGGACAAGTCGCTAATGCTTTTGATGATGCTCTTCGTAAACTAGAATCACTTATAAATTCAAGACAACTTTTTTTACGAAGTATCATGCATGAACTAAATACACCCATAGGAAAAGGAAAAATACTCAATTCATTTATAAAAGATAAAAATTTAAAAGCAGGATATGTTGAACTCTTTGAGCGACTAGAGCTTATAGTCAAAGAGTTTTCTAAAATAGAACAGATGTTAAGTTCAAACTATGAGCTAAAAATTGCAAACTATAATGCCAAAGACCTTGTAGAACAAGCATTGGAACTTATGATGATGAGTGAAGAAGCTTTAGAAAAATGTGTGATTATCAAAGAAGAGTCTTCATTGGTTATTTCAACAGACTTTGCGTTATTTCCTTTAGCAATAAAAAACCTGATTGACAATGCCATAAAATATTCATCTGACAACAAAGTAGAGATAATAATTTCACAAGATGGTATATCAATAATAAGCGAAGGGGAAGAATTTACAAAAGATATAGAAAAATATTTCAAACCTTTTCATGATGAGGGAAAAGGTCTAGGATTGGGACTTTATATTGTGAATACTATTGCAGAAATGTTAAAAAT
>CAYUSV010000206.1:0-1826 GCA_964447385.1 uncultured Campylobacterales bacterium
CTTACATAGTACATATGCCGGAAAATATTACATTTGAAGAGTTGAGTTTTTGGGGCAAAGAGTTTTTGCAATCTTTAGTCAAAAGTGAAAAATGCTCACTGTTATTGGATACAAATAGACATCAATTTGAATCCATCGCATCTCTTAAATTGTTACGAGATATACTCTCGGATGAAAAAGTTAAATGTTGTATCTCAAAGTTTGCTTTTGTTCAACCAAAACAGTATCGCTCTCCTACTATCGTAAGTTCAAAAGAGGGATATTTTACCAATTCTGAAGATGCTTATCGTTGGATAGAAGATAGCCTATGAAAATTATTCTTCTACGACATGGGAAACCAAAAATAGATCTTCACTCTATGTTAAAATCAAAAGAGAGATACAGATCTGCTGATCTAGGGGATTTGATCAGTTTATATGACAGTGTAGGGCTCGGTGAAGATAACATCATCAGTGATGAGGTCATAAAGATAACTTCTATGTCTAATGCAATAGTTCATAGTGATCTTCAAAGATCGATAGAGTCTGTAAAAGCACTAAAAAGAGAGGATATTTACCATGAGTGCGACTCTATATTTAGGGAGCCAACTCCACCATTTCTAAACTGGAAGAGACCGAAACTAAGACTATTTACATGGTTTATACTGTTTAGAACACTATGGTATCTTGGCTATTCAAATAACTCTGAGTCTATATCTAGTGCAAGAAAAAGAGCGATATTTGGAGCAAAAAAGCTGAAAATGTTTGCTAAGAAACATGATACTGTACTTCTTGTTGGACATGGATTTATGAACCGCTTTATAGCAAAAGAGCTTTTATCGTCTGGTTGGAGTGGACCAAGGAACCCTGGGAGTGATTATTGGGGGTATGGTGTTTATGAGTATAAGTAATAGTTGTATCCTATTACTTATGTTGAAAAATAATTTCTAAATGCCTATTTTGATCTTATATCCAACTCCAGAGATATTTTCTATAAAGTCTCTTTGTAATTTTTTACGGAGAGATCTTATCAGTGAGCGAAGGGCGTCTATGCTCATATATTCATCTTGCCAGATAAAATTTTCTATCTCTTTATAAGTTAAGTAGCAGTCCCGAACTAATTTCACCCGAAGGGCGATAAGATAAAGGCACATCTGACTGCGTTAGATTTTTTTCTCTTAGCTTTGGCTAGGAGTGCAAAAATCTGCCTTGCATATATGCCTTTCTCTTATCGTTAAAATGTGAAATTAGTTCTGGACTGCTACTTATAACTCTTTGATGATTTTTTACTAATATATCGAGTAAAAGAAGCTCGTTTTTTGTCAATTTTATAGGCTTTTCATCTATCAAAAGTGTTTTATTTAGTGTGTCATAGAGGGTGTTTTGTGAGAATTCTTTGATATTGTTATGCTCTATGCTCAGATATTCGCATGCAAGATTTAGTGCATCTTGAAGTTTTTTACTTGTTATTGGTTTTACTATATATTTTACTAGTTGTAGCTCAACTGCTTTTAGAAGATAGCTGTTTTGAGTATGGGTGGTAGCGATGATGATAGGAGTTTTTTATCATTTTGACGAATCCTTTTTGCCATCTCTAACCCATCTATTTTTGGCATCTGGATATCACTTATGATGATATCTGGTTTTTGATTTTTATAAACCTCTAGTGCCTCTAAACCATCTTTAGCACCAAGAACTTTTGCACAGATATGACCTAAATACTCTATGATATTTTGACGAATAATCTCATCATCTTCAACATATAAAATTGTTAATCTTGAAATATCGTTTTGCATATATAACCATCCCAGATCAAACTTCACCATAACAGTAAGCCATAGAGGGGTA
>CAYUSV010000207.1:0-1818 GCA_964447385.1 uncultured Campylobacterales bacterium
GGAAAAGCATATGGGGGTGATTTTACCAATATGATACTAAAAGAACTTCAAAAGAAAGCTTCAAAAGGTTCGGTTAATGTACTTTGTACAGAGCCAAATACACCGATTAAGGGTATTGGGACTACACTTGATATACTTTTTTTGGGAAATGATTTTCTAAAAAAAGAGAGTGTACAAAAGAATGTGCACTTTACATTTGCCAAAGCGGATTCAACCCTTTTTCCCTCAAAACCGTTTGCCAAAGCACTACAAGGTTATCTTAATCTCCACAAAAATATCGACATAGCATTTGAACATCACCTTACAGCTATAGATTCACAAAAGAAGATAGCAACATTTGCTGTACAAAATGAAAAAGTGCAGATACCTTACGATTTTATCCATATCGTTCCACCTATGCAAGCTCCAAAAGTGCTTCGGGATTCACCACTTTGCATCCAAAATGGGGCATTAAAAGGTTGGCTAGCAGCAGACAAACATACACTTCAGCACCCAAAATATAGAAATGTTTTTGGTATAGGTGATGTTTTAGGTATACCTCTAGGAAAAAGCGGAGGATCAGCACAACATCAAGGGGTAATACTTCAAGACAATGTAGTCGCTGTACTAGAGGATAAAGAGTTACTTGCATCTTATGATGGATATACGGCAGCACCTGTTATAACAGAGTTTGGTAAAGTCATGCCGATAGAATTTAACGAAAAAGAATCACTTTCAGCTTGGTTACTAAATCCTTATGAATCAAGATGGATATGGTGGGCTAGAGATAGATATCTAATGCGCTGGGCTTATTTTAACTTATTAATGAAAGGGATGATGTGAGAAACAATATAACTATTTTTAAAAATTTACACCAATTAATAATGCGTCTTCTCAAAAAAGATATACCACTAAAATATCCAGATGAAGAGCCACTACTAAGATCAGAACTGTTTAGTGCTGATCAACTAGAGCAGCATGGCAGACATCTAGCTACATCTCACAAGTTAACTACAAAACATCCAAAAGAGCAACTTTTAATACGCCTAAAAGAGAACAAACATTTTCTAATTAAAACATACAATCAGCTAACAGAGGCAGTAGTAGCGAACCATCCAATTACGCCTGCTAGTGAGTGGTTGCTTGATAATTTCTATCTTATTGAAGAACAGATTTATACAATAAAAAGTCACTTGCCAAAGGGATATAGTCGGGAATTACCCCATTTGTTAGATGATTCATCAGCTACTCTTTTGCGTGTGTATGATATCGCTCTAGAGGGAATCTTATATGGCAATGGGATGGTGGATTTAGATAATTTAAGTCGTTTTATAACAGCTTATCAAAGTGTCACCGTACTTAAACTAGGTGAATTGTGGGCTATCCCAATTATGCTTCGTATTGCACTAATTGAAAACATTCGCCGTATTGCAGTCCGCATTGCAAAAGGCAGAAGTGATCGAGAGAAGGCCATTTTTTGGACGAACCAGATGATAGAAGTTGATAAAAAGGATTCGAAAAATCTGATTTTGATAATTTCAGACTTAATACGCTCAAATCCACCGATAACGGCTCCATTTGTTTCAGAATTTGTACGCCATCTACAAGAAGATAGCCATGCTTTGACACTACCACTTCAATGGATAGAACAAAGAGTTATTGAAACAGGTATGACAGTTGAGCAGCTAGTGGATTTAGGAAACCGTCAGCAAGCTGCTGAGCAAATCTCCATTAGTAACAGTATCGGTAGTCTGAGGTTTTTAGATGTAATAAATTGGAGCGAATTTGTTGAGGATATGAGTATTGTTGAACAGACACTTCGCACAGATCCAAACGGTG
>CAYUSV010000208.1:0-1797 GCA_964447385.1 uncultured Campylobacterales bacterium
AAAGAGAAAAGGTGTCTAGCTTTAACCTTTAACTTCTTTTTGGAGACTGTATTTTAATGCAGTATAAATGACTTGTTTTTGCTACTTATTAAATTAGAGGAGTTTATTTTGGCAAATCTTAAAAGCATAAATCCAGCTACTTGTAGCTGATACTTTTTAGGATTTGTCCTAATTTTCTGTTGGCTTAAACAAAATATAAGATTAATAAACATATAAAATTATTAATTTAATTATCACTATTTTTTGTGTAACATGTGTGACTTTCGTCCAAGGATAGAGCGTGCGCCATATTTGGAGTCTTTTGATAAGCATATTATTCTTTCTGTTTTTTTATGTGATATGGAGTTTTTATAGTGATGCAAACAGAACTTATCATATCAAAATTGCCGCTAGTGGTAGTGGCAATAGCTATAAAGTTGCCAAAGCTATAGCAAGTGTGACCCATCATCACTATCCAAATATAAATATAGAAGTTATCTCTACACTTGGTTCTACTCAGAGTGAAAAACTACTCTCTCAAAATTTAGTTGACTTAGCGATGATCCAAGCTGACACTAAAGCCAGTAGCAATGCTAGGCTTGTCTCTTTGCTATATCCTGATGCTTTTCAATTGATAGTTGCAAATGATTCTGAAATTTATAGTATCTCTGATCTAAAAGGAAAGCTTATAGCACTTTCTCACAAAAGTAGTGGACAGTATCGCTCTTTTTGGGAGTTGGCAAAACATTATGGGCTTGGTGAAAATGATATATATACAAAAAGCATGTCATCAGATGCTGCTGATTTTGCACTAAAACACAACAGTATTGATGCTATTTTTCGTGTACGACCTCCTGGAAATCCTAAGATCAAAAAACTCATAAAAAATTCAAATGTAAGATTAGTTCCAATCGAACAGGCAAAAGCGATAAATTTACAACAGAGCGCTTTGGTCTCTGGTGAGATCGCAAAAGGTACTTATAGAGGATATCCTCCTATTCCTAGTGAGGATTTGGAGACGATTGTGGTTTATCGTATTCTTATCGCTTCAAAAGATCTTCCAGAGGAGGTTGTTAGAGATATCACTTCAATTTTGTTTGAACAAAAGCAGGAGTTACAATCATACATAAAGCTTGCTGGATTTTCTAAACAGCCAGATAGAGAGAGTGGGACGATGCTACCTATCCATGAGGGTGCACAAAACTATTTTAACCGTAAAGAGCCTTCTATGATCAAAAAATATCTGGATAAGTTTGGATTTTTACTGACAATTTTTGCTTTTTTAAGTACAGTTTTTTTTCATCTAAAAAGTTATCGCCAGAGAGTAAAAATAAGCAAGTATAACAGACGATTGATGGAGATTATCAAACAAGCACAATTTATGAAAGATAAAGAATTGCTTCAAGAGATGGCTGCAGAGCTTAACACTATGCTTGAAAATGTACTTATAGACAAAGGCAAAGAGCGAATAAATCATGATGGTTTTGAGACTTTTTCATTTTATTGGGAGATGGCTAGGGATGAGGTAAACGAAGAGCTTATGCCAAACAGTGCTTTGTATAGAGGAAAATCAAATGTTAAAAATTAAACACATTGCCTCTAAATTAGCACTTTTGCTCTATCTGTTGATCTTTGTGTTTGTTGGATATTTTGCCTACTCTCACTATAAGACAGATATACAAGATGCGCGAAAAGAGGTACATAACAGACTCTCTCTTGATGTAAATATCCAAAAAGAGTCTTTAGAAAAATACTATGCTACGATGGAGTCTGAAATTCTTTTTTTGGCACAGACAGGGACTTTGAAACTCGGTCTCG
>CAYUSV010000209.1:0-1761 GCA_964447385.1 uncultured Campylobacterales bacterium
ATTATCCCAATGCCCTTTAACCATTCCAGCCAAATGAGGCATCTTTCCCAAAATTAAAAATGGTGGGTTTTGTTTGTTTTTCATAACTTTTTTTGTACTCTCTTTGGTTATATTAGCTACATCAGTAGCAAACATAAGCGAAGCCGTTACAGTTAATAATATCAATATTTTTTTCATAATTATCCTTTGTTTTAAAATTACATTTTTTTCAAAAATTTAGTGAGTAACACTATACGCGTCCCATTTACACGACCTTCAATCTGTTCACTATTGTTTGTCAATGCTATATTTCTCACTGGCGTTCCTCGTTTTGCTGTAAATCCAGCACCTTTGACCTCTAAATCTTTTATAATCGTCACACTATCCCCAGCTTTTAAAACTGCACCGTTACTATCAAGAATTGGTATCTGCTCTTCATCTTTATTATCCCCAGCATCAGCCCAAGCTTTTATATCATCTTCAAGATAGAGCATATCTAACAAATCTTGGTTTTTTAACCGTTTTAACATACGATACGCCATCACAACAACAGCACTCTCTTGACTCCACATGCTATCGTTTAGACAGTGCCAATGGCTCTCATCCATCTTTGATGGATCTTCTATCTGAGTGCGACAAATACCGCACAACAACACAGACTGCTGTGCACTCCCATCAGATGGCGCCACCTCAAATACACTTAAACTATCTTTTGAACCACAAAGTTCACACTTTGAGCCACTCCTTTGTAATAACTCTTTTTCTACGCTCATATATATACCTACACTTTTCATTTATATCCACATTTTATCTTTTTGCACTATAATATTGGATTAAACTCAGGATCTTTTTATGATGGTAAACTTTATAGTAAAATCTCTTTTAGTTCTTATCTGTTATAATATCTCTCTATCAGCAGAGACTTCAAAAAATAATACATATGCATATGTAGGATATGAATATGCACAAGGCACTCTACATTATGATCCAAATAAGGATAAAGTTAAACTCCATACACTTAATCTTGGTGTTAATTTTGATACAAATGCTTTTGAGCTTAGATTTGCTCATATCAACACAAATTTATTGGTCAATAGCTTGGGCTTTAACTACAAACACAATTTAATATTTACAAAGTTTCAAAATACATTGCCTATAAAGCCATATTTTAAAGCAGGCATTGGTATAGCTTGGATAGATGTAATCGAATCTATCTTATCAGATGAAGATGATCTTGATGATTCATATAATGAGTATGAAGAGAGAGAGGATAGAAGACGACAGATGAGTTTTAGTTTGGGTTTAGGCATCAACATAGAACTTAACAAAAAACTTCTTATATACATTGGTTATGACAGATACGCTCTGATACCACATGGTGACAATATAAATGTCACCACTCTTGGTTTTAATTATAAGTTTAGTTCAACTTAAATTTCATTTTTACACTAAAGCTTCCTCTTCTTTAGAGTCAACTAACTCTTTTAAGCTTTTATATTGAGCATCATACATCTTGACATAATACTCATGTGCCATTCTATTTGAGTCAAAATACGGGAGTATATCATGCATAGCTTTTTTGATGATACCGACCCATTTTTTATGGTCATCATAGTATGTTGGAATTATCTCATTTTCTAATACATCCATCATGTTTTTATTGTCTAATTTATCTTGTTCTTCAGTTGAAAGATGTTCATCACATCCTGGAATTGTATATGCATTAACACCATGTTTTGCAAATTCTGGATGCCAACCATCTGGAATAGAAAAATGAATTGC
>CAYUSV010000210.1:0-1709 GCA_964447385.1 uncultured Campylobacterales bacterium
AGGGAGATAGAAAAGCTGGCTGGTGGGATGAGATGATAGGCTCCAAAAAAGCAATTGATACAGATAAATATTTTGTAATTTGTGTTAATGTTATAGGTAGCTGTTTTGGCTCAACCGGACCTCTTAGCCCAATGCACCCCTCCTCTAAATCTTATCGTCTAAAATTTCCCGTAATTACAGTTACAGATATGGTAAGAGCTCAAAGAATTCTCTTTGATCGTTTAGGCATCTACAAAGCTCTAGCAGTTGTTGGAGGGTCAATGGGCGGTATGCAGGCTCTCTGTTTTGCGATAGAACACCCAAACTTTGCATCTTCTCATATTATCTTAGCAGCAACACATGCTACATCTTCCTGGGCTATCGCTTTTAATAAAGTAGCACGAGAGGCTGTTGTAAATGATAAGGATTTTAAAAATGGCTTGTATGACCCAAAAGAGATTAAAGAGTCTGGATTATCAGGGTTATCAACAGGGAGAATGTGCGGATATATAAGTTATCTAAGTCCTGATACAATGGATAAAAAGTTTGCAAGAGATTATGTTAGCACAGATGGTTTGTATGAGCTATTTGGTAGGTTTGAGGTTGAAAGGTATTTAGACTATAATGGTCTAAATTTTGTTAATTGGTTTGATCCGCTTAGTTTTTTATATATAACAAAAGCGATAAATATATTTGATGCAAGTAGAAACTTTGACTCATTAGAGGACTCTTTGGCTCTAATTAAGTCAAAGTTGACGCTGATTTCATTTTCTAGTGATCTTCTTTTTCTGCCTTGTGAGATGGAGACAATCCATAAAACAATGTGTAAAATTGGAAAAAATGAGCAGTCAAATTATATAGAGATAGATAGCAGTTATGGGCACGATGCATTTTTAGTTGAGATAGATAAATTTTCTCATATAGTAAAAGAAGCTTTAGAGGATGGATATAGATGAAAGAGTTAAATTTTGAAAAAAAGATTGAAAAATCAAAAACAATTTTAGAGAAGTTGATGAATCCTGAAATTACTTTAAGTGATAGTGTTTCACTTTATAAAGAGGGTATTTTAGAACTTCAAGAGGCAAGTAAACTTTTAGAAAATGCAAAATTAGAGTTTCAAGAGTATCAAAAAGAAGAGAAAAACTGATGAATATTGCTGCACTTCAACTCTCAACACTACCTTTAAGCAACTCAAAATTAGATGAGTATTTTAACAAATGTTACAATGAAGATGCAGATATCGCCGTCCTTGGAGAGTATGTGTTAAATAGCTTTTTCAAAGAGCTTGTAAAGATGCCAAAATATATGATAAAAGAGCAATCAAAACATAAAATCGAAGCCCTTGAAAAGTTTGCAATTACTTACAAACTAATAATAATCTCACCAATCGTAATAGTAGATGATGACAAGATATACAAATGTTTGGGAAAGTTCTCAGACGGAGGGAGTGAGTTTATAAATCAAGAGTTTTTGATAGATTTTGACCACTGGAATGAAGCGGAGTATTTTGATAATCTTGCAAATAGTTCTATTAAACCTATGATTTTTTCACATAAGGGTTTTACTTTTGGGGCAGTTTGTGGCTTTGAGATGCATTTTGATCCTATTTGGCTAGAATTTAACCGTGCAAATGTTGATATTGTGCTTCTTCCCTCAGTTTCGACTTTTGGCTCAAACCAAAGATGGAATGAAGTCTTAAAAACAAGAGCTTTTTTAAACAATATCTACAT
>CAYUSV010000211.1:0-1704 GCA_964447385.1 uncultured Campylobacterales bacterium
AAAAAAGTAGTTTTTTGTATGCTGATAGATTACTATATCCATATTACCCTCGCCCCCCTGTTCTTCATATCCCCCAACCAACCCTACCTGTTGATATAATTTGAAAAATATTTTTTGTTTTAATAAAAGCATTACTAGCACCCAACTTATTATATTTGTCTCAGTATTTTTAATACTCTTTGCTAATATTGCTTTCTTTTCAAATATTGAAAAAATATATGCTGTCAACCTGAAAAATATTGGTTTTCTTGCTTCCCTAACACTTGGGTTTACAGGGGTTATCATCCTTGTCTTATCTTTAGTTTGTTTTCGATATACGATAAAACCCATCATAATAATGATATTACTTTTATCGTCTTTTGCTAGCTACTTTATGGATAGCTATAACATAGTGATTGATGATGATATGATCCACAATATTATCAGTACAGACTTAGCTGAATCATTAGATTTATACTGCCTTAAACTAGTTTTATATGTAGTTTTTTTAGGTATTATCCCTTCTTTTTTTATCTACAAAAGCAAAATTATTTTTAAGTCAGGCTGGCAAGAACTTTTTTCAAGGTCAAAATTATTTAGCCTTATCTTGATTAGTATTTTTACACTAGTTCTAATTTTTAGTGATTTTTATAGTTCATTTTTCAGAGAACATAAACCTCTTAGATACTATGCAAACCCAAGTTACTATATATTCTCCACAGGAAAATATATAAGTAGTCTTTTTAAGTCAAACACCCTTCCTTTTCAATCTATTGGTTTGCAGGCAAGCACATCAACACAAGACAAAGACAGGGAACTGATTATTTTTGTCGTTGGTGAAACTGCAAGAGCAGATAGATTCTCTTTGAATGGGTATACTAGAGAAACGAATCCATTGTTAAAAAAAGAAGCCGTTGTTAGTTTTAGCAATTTTTGGAGTTGTGGTACCTCAACAGCAAAATCTGTCCCGTGTATGTTTTCAAATTGTAATTCGTCTGACTATAACAAAGAAATAATTCATACTACAGAGAATGCTCTAGATATATTACAACATGCCGGAGTTAATGTTCTTTGGCTGGATAATAATTCTGACTCAAAAGGTGTTGCGGATAGAATTCCATATCAAAGCTATAAGAACCCTGAAACCAATCCTGTTTGTGACGACGAATGCAGAGATGTTGGTATGCTAAAAAACCTTCAAAACTATATAGATAAACATCCTCAAGGGGATATTTTTATTGTCTTACACCAAATGGGTAATCATGGACCTGCTTATTACAAGCGATATCCGGCTGAATTTGAAAAATTCACCCCTGTTTGTAAAACAAACCAATTAGAAGACTGCAGCATAGAAGAAATTAATAACGCCTATGATAATGCTATTTTATATACAGATTTCTTTCTATCCAAAGTGATTGAGCTTCTTAAAAATAATCAAAACAATTTTGAAGCAGCCATGTTTTATGTAAGTGATCATGGAGAATCTTTAGGGGAAACAGGATTATATCTGCATGGACTTCCAAATTTTGTTGCACCTGATACTCAGCGCCATGTACCTGCTATTCTCTGGACTTCTGATAATTTTGATGAAATTGACATGAATAAACTTCATAAAAATCGTAATACTAAATACTCTCACGATAATATTTTTCATACAATTCTAAGTTTTGTTGAAATTGAAACACCTGAATTGGATAAGTCTATGGATATTATTAAATAACTCCT
>CAYUSV010000212.1:0-1694 GCA_964447385.1 uncultured Campylobacterales bacterium
TCTTAAATAAGCCAAAAAAGTAACTTATGGAAATTAATATAGTGATTATAAGTGCCAATTTAGAGGATTGGTATAAAATCCAATTTTTTCTAAATCTATCACTTAAAAATCCAGCGGGTGTAAAAAACATTACAAATGGTAAAAGTATCAAAGCGTTTACAAATGCAGTGAGCATAATCTGTGTAGATCCATCATAAATCTTAAAAATTGTGTTCTGAAGAAGAATTTTATCCCCTAAATCTACAATAGCATTAAAAAATATAACCATGATATAGGGTAAAACACCCTTTAGTTTTAACAGCTCTTTGATCATTTTTGCCCCTTTGTATTTTCATTGACTCTTATTTTATGCTCTTTTAGTGTTGCTTGGTTAAAGATATATGGTTTATAAGTTAAAATGATATCAAAAATTATTTTATGAAGTTCATTTTTGCTGTTATTAGTTTGTTCTATTAAGAGTTTTGCACCCATTTTATACTCTAAAGATGCAAGATGTTTTGCTGATTGTTTGTATTCATCAAAAAGAGACTCATCTATACCAAACTCTTTGGCTCTTTTTTCTATCTCTTTGATCTCTTTTGCTCTATTTTTTCCATCTATTGCAATGAGGTAATTTATAACAGTTTCACTATCATCTGTAAAATCAATTCTATTATCATCGATAATTGATTTGATTTCGATAATACTATAGTGTAGTTGCTCTTGTAGATATTTGATAAAACTAATTATAGGTATACATATCTCATCATAAAGGTGTAGATTTGGTTTTGGTTTTTGCGGTTTTGGTAAAAGCCCCTCTTTTATATAGTAGAGGATTGTTGATTTTGAAGTGTTGCTCTGTTTGGTTAACTCTGCCATTTTAATACTCACGGATACTCCTTTAAAAAGATTATCGTAAGTATACAAGAAAAAATGTAAAGTGTCAAGTGCTACTCAACACTTCTTGTATTTTAATCTTTTTTATGCATTCTTTTTAATCTTTGAGGCTGTTTTTTCCCCTCTATAATAAATCTTAGTGCATTTAGACGAATAAATCCTTCTGCATCTTTTTGATTGTAAACTTCATCCTCTTCAAATGTAGAGTGCTCTTGACTATATAAGCTATGCTTTGAGCTTCTTCCAACTACAGTAACATTTCCTTTGTAGAGTTTTACTCTCACTTCACCCTCTACATTTTCTTGTGTTTTATCGATGGCAGCTTGTAACATCTCCCTCTCTGGTGAATACCAATAGCCATTGTAAATTAGTTTTGCATATCGTGGCATAAGCTCATCTTTTAGGTGTGCCTCTTCACGGTCTAGTGTGATTGACTCTATCGCTCTATGTGCTTTTAACATGATAGTTCCACCAGGAGTCTCATAACAACCTCTAGCTTTCATACCTACATAACGATTTTCTACGATATCTATACGACCTATGCCGTGTTTGTTACCATATTGGTTTAATTTCTCTAATAGTGTTGCTGGGGACATCTGTTTGTTATTTATTGCATATGGATCACCATTTTTGTAGCTTATGGTTATATACTCTGCACTTTCTGGTGCATTTTCAGGTGAGACACTCCATAGCCACATATCTTCTTCAGGCTCACAATTTGGGTCTTCTAAAATTTCTCCCTCATATGAGATATGCAGTAGATTTGCATCCATAGAGTATGGTGAAGACTTTCCTTTTTTATCTATACTTATACCATG
>CAYUSV010000213.1:0-1666 GCA_964447385.1 uncultured Campylobacterales bacterium
GCACAAGCTTTAGCAAACAGAGCAATATTGGATGGATTTAAAGTTTATTATATAAGAGTACCAACACTTCTTGAAGATATAAAGATTTCAAGGGCTGATGGTACATATACAAATCTACTTAGAAAATATTCAAGATTTCAATTATTAGTTCTTGATGACTTTGGAGTATCACAAATATCAACTGATGATGCTACAAATCTATTTGAAATAATTGAAGATAGAACAGAGATAAATTCAACAATAATCACATCACAACTTCCAGTATCACAGTGGTATGATTATCTAAATAATGACACAGTTGCTGATGCTATTTTAGATAGAGTTGTTCACTCATCTCACAGGATAGAATTAGAGGGGGAATCTATGAGAAAATTGAGGTCAAAAATTAGTAAAAATTGAAAACCTTTCGGACACTTGTGATACAATTACACTCTTAGAGATTTTTTACTTTAGACTGTCCGAATGAAAAACGGCTGGGTGTCCGAATGAATCGGCTGGAGCAGCTTGGATCATTATATTTGTAGCAAGACTTTGAAAATCTTCTATATTTTGACTTGTATCTAAGTTTGCTAATTTTAAAAATTTAGAATACTCTAAAGGGCTCATATATCTATATAGAGATTTCATTTTTTCATACCTCCAATTAGATATAAAACCAACTTGTGTATGTTTGGAACTTTTTTTTGGTCTTGGAATATATGCTTTAGGAAACAAGGATTCTTTTTTTTGCTCTTCTTGTGTTTTATGAAAAATATATAATATTTCTTCAATATTGAAATTTTTTATATCAATTATATTTAAATGTAGTCTTGATGTAGATAATATATTTCTCATCATTCCAACCCTTAACTCCAAATGTGCAAACTCGCCTTTCTCGCGATCTATTATATCATGAAGAAAAGTTTGGATTTTACTAACTCTATCATATACTATGCTATTTTTATCAGAGTATATACTTTCAACAAATTTGTTAATTTCTTCCATATTATTATCGGTTAGCGATACAGAATGATCTTTATAAAAGCTTTTTATTATTAAAATTAAAGAACATTCATCCATCGCTAGAGGAATGAAATGATTACCTAAATTCTCATCTTTTTGATATTGCTTAATCATAGCGGGAAGGTATTCTAAAAATATTTCTTTTAATAAGTAATTTTTAATTTGAGTATTTGTTGAAAAACCAGCAATTTTTTTAGAAATTCTGAAATTTTTTTTATAAGTATCCAATTGTGAAATTTGTATTTCTTGATTATCATTATCTTCAGTTTCCATTTGATCATTATAATAATATAAAAAACTTGGTATACCTGCTGCAATTTCATCTTCAGTAAAACCATCATTTATAGACATAATATACTCCTCGTATAAAAATAATTAAATTATAGTAACACATTAATATTTAGTTTTTATTTATAATAGCTAATTTTGGGAACACAAAAGGTGAAGGCTATATTTTTAACCTTTTAGAAAGAACAGGATTAGCAATAGAATTAAAAAAAAATGAACCAACAATGATAAGACTTTTTGGTATCAAATATGCAAATGAAATAAAAGAATGTAAAGCATCTTATAGAGATTATATTGAATTATCAGGTATTGATAGAGAAATATCATACCAAGCAGAAATTGGTAAAGGTGTACAATTATCAAAATATGTTAAACT
>CAYUSV010000214.1:0-1652 GCA_964447385.1 uncultured Campylobacterales bacterium
TGGATGCTCTGTCACATGCAGATGATAAAGTCTATCTTGCTTCAATTCTTTGCAATGAGATCCACATCGAAGAAAATAAAGATAAAAAGATCAACTTTTTTGGGGATCAAGTAGATGTAGCATTGGCACAATTTGTACTAAATGCAAATGAGTCATATATAGATTATCTACACTCTTATAAAAAAGTTGATGAAATTCCCTATGAGCCACAAAATAGATTTTCCGCTGTATTGGTAAAGCTAGATGATAAAGTTTTTCAATTTAGCAAAGGATCGGCTGAGACGATACTAGAACATTGCCAAATCACACAAGATAAAAAAGATGCTATCTTAAAAGATATTGATAAGTGGGCATTAAAGGGGTATCGAACAATCGCACTCGCATATAAAGAGTCTAGCGATGAGTCAAAGATAACTTTAGAAAACTTCACATATCTTGGTTTTGTTGCGATTATAGATCCAGTTAGAGAAGAGAGTCCAAAAGCTATCAAAGCAGCACAAGATGCAGGTATAAAAGTCGTCATGATTACAGGAGATCACCCAAATACAGCTCTTTGTATCGCTAAAGAGCTTGGTATCGCATCTGATGATAGTGCAGTTATGGGTGAAAAAGAGTTACTTAACTGGGAAAACAGCGGTACAGATGCCAAGCAAATAGCAGATAAAACAGTCTTTTCAAGAGTAACGCCATCACAAAAGATGAAAATAGTACTCGCTTTTCAATCACTTGGACACTATGTCGCTGTGACAGGAGATGGGGTAAACGACGCTCCAGCTCTTCGTCATGCAAACATAGGAATTGCCATGGGCAAAGATGGTACAGATATAGCAAAAGCATCAAGTGATATCATACTAACTGATGACAACTTTGCTTCAATTGTCAATGGTATTGAGGAGGGAAGACGAACATATGATAATATCAGAAAAGTTATCTATCTGCTACTCTCAACTGGATTTGCAGAGCTCGTTTTAGTGATGTTCTCTTTTATTATGGGGTTGCCGTTACCTCTACTTCCTGTACAACTGTTATGGCTAAACCTTGTTACAAACGGCATGCAAGATGTCATGTTGGGATTAGAAAAAGCAGAACCAAATCTTTTAAAGAGAAAACCAAGATCTCCAAAAGAGCCAATTTTCAATACCCTCATGCTTAGAAGAATTTTTGTCGGCGGTACTTTTATAGGTATAACTTCGTTTATACTCTTCTATTTTCTATTAAAAGGTGGAGAGAGTGTAGAGAGTGCTAGAAATATTACTCTACTTTTGATGGTACTTTTTGAAAATGCACATGTATTTAACTCTCGAAGTGAACATAATTTTTTATATAAGATACAATACAAAAACAGCCTTCTTTTGATTGGTACAGTAATCTTCACTCAACTTTTACATATAGCTTGCATGCATATTCCATTTATGCAAAAGGTACTCTCAATCCAACCCGTCTCTTTTGATACTTGGCTTGGATTAGCAACAGTTGCATTGGTTTTGATTGTTGTGATGGAGGTGGATAAATGGTTTATGTTTAGAAAAGAGACAAAAGAGCGATACTAAGATTAGTATATGAGTTACATCTATTTTTAAAAATTTTCTATAGTCAATCTAAGTATTTTTTTAAAATTAACTTCTTTTTATTAGGAAATGATTCTATTTTTT
>CAYUSV010000215.1:0-1634 GCA_964447385.1 uncultured Campylobacterales bacterium
AAATATACCAAATATTTGCTTCACAAACACTTCACAAATATCGTAGTATAATAAGGAAAAACTTCAAAGGAGAAGTCATGAAAAAAATAGCAATAGTAAGTTTGATTTTAGCTACACCTTTACTTTTTGCACAGCAAATAAGCTATGTAGAGTATGTCAATGTGCGTAGTTCAAAGCCAACATATGAAAATGTTATCACAAGAGTGCCTCATCAAGAGTGTTACGATGAACAAGTGCCTGTTACTTACAACCAAAGAGTACCTAATAGAAATTCTGGACTAAATGCCGGTGCGTTACTTGGTGGAGCGAGTGGTGGATTTATAGGTAAGCAGATTAGCCATGGTGATCCAGTAGCTACTATCGGTGGTGCTATCATAGGGACACTAGTTGGACAAAATGCAGCTAGAGTTGATGATAGAGTTTATCAATCAACGCGTTATGAAAGACGAAGAAATTGTACAACTAGATACAGTGAGAGAAGTGAAAGAAGATTTATGGGATATAAAAATGTCGCTCGTTATAAAGGGAGAGAAATCGTAAAATATAGCGATCAAAAACTCTCAACATTTCCGGTGACTGTGACAGTTAGTTATTAATACTTTAAGATCACTGTTGTCTTGAAGTGAGTATACCCTCTCAAATTTTGCTTTGTAAAATGGGAGGGTTATTTTTTCAAAATCATCTGTTTTTTGTCGATGGTTAATACACCAAGAGTGAGAAATATCTCTATCTTGAAGTGCTTTTAAACTCAAAAGTGTATCATTTATACATCCTAATCTATCATGTGTTACTAAAAGTGTATGTGCATCAAAAAAATCAATAAAATCAATTATATAAAAGTCTTTTTGGACAGGAACCATCAACCCTCCAGCTCCCTCTATAAAAATTATATCACTTACCTCTTTTATCTTTTTATATGCTCTTTTTATCTTCTCAAAATCAATATTTTTACCATTGTTTGCAACAAAAGGAGCAGCAGAGAGTGAGAGCTGTATAGGACAGATATCCTCTAGTGTGATGGATTTGAAGTTTTTATTTAATTTTTGGCAACTATTTAACAAGAGTGTAGCGTCATTTGGTCTATTTGCTTTAACGCCTGTTTCAATAGGTTTAAAAGCACCAACGCTGTATCCCTCCTGTGCATATATCTCTAAGAGTTTAAGTGTTGCGTAAGTTTTACCGATATCTGTATTTGTGGCTGTAATAAATATATTTTCCATAACAAATATATTACCAAACTACAAGTTAGAGTGATATTTTTGTAAAAATTTTACTCTGTTTGCTATTTTTGGAAAAAAATTATGTATAATAAATAAGTAACACCAACAAAAGGGAAGTTTTGGAACACAAAAATGACCAGTCACTTGATTTAGAGTCTAAAGAGGATGTATCTTACCTTCGTAGATATAAAGTTGTTTTATTAAATGACGATTTTACCAGTATGGACTTTGTGGTCGAGATCTTGATGGAAGTGTTTGCACATCCACTAGATAGTGCAATCAATATCATGTTAACTATTCACAGAGAAGGTAGAGGTATCTGTGGTGTTTATACATTTGAAGTTGCTGAGACTAAGATATCCCAAGTTAAAAAAAGAGCTAAAGAAAATGAATATCCATTAAAAGCCATTATGG
>CAYUSV010000216.1:0-1608 GCA_964447385.1 uncultured Campylobacterales bacterium
ATGATATTTTATAGTGATTATAGCAGATGGGGAGTTAAAAACTTTATCGGCAAAAATTTTTGCCGATAAAGTTTGTGGTTAGTTAAATTTCAGTGTATCCAGTAATTTCTATGATCTCTTTTTCGCAACTAGATGATGTAACAATATCATTAAGTTTTGTAGTCTCACAATCTTCGTCTGCTGAACTTATCTCTCCTATATCTTTTGCAATATAAACTACCGATGTACCATTAGCTTTATTACTGTAATCATCACCATTTACTTTTCCAATTGCACTACCTTTATTAATACAGCTAATTTTTATAATATCGTTATATGTGTCACCATTGACATCCATTGTATTTATATGGCTATCAACTTTACAAAGCATACTTATCTCTACATCAAGACCATTATTTTTACCTTCAAAAACTTTTTTATATATATAATCACCTTTTTCTACAAATCTAACAAAATCTTCACTTGTGTTATCATCAGCATAAAGAATAGTAATTCTGTCATTATTATAAATGTATGTTGAATCTAAAGTACTATTAATAATTTCTTTTACAGCAGTAGCATTAACTTCATATTTGTATATATGATTGTCTGTTTTAACTGGTTCTGCAGGGTAGCTTTTTTTACCTTTATTGTTTTTATATGTCTTTTCTTCATAGTTATTTATCTGATTTGATACTGGAGTCTGGTACTCTTTTAAGTCATAAGTTCCTAATGTTTTATAAACAAGTTCTACATCTTCAATCTTAACCTCTTTTTTATCATCATCTCCACCACAACCAATCATAACCATTGCAAGTGAACCAACAAATGCTAATGCTAAAATATTTTTTTTCATTATTTAATTTCCTTTTTTTTATATTAAGTTATGATTTTAGCTTAAAAAAATTAATTTAACTTTAAATAGTTTTAATTATCCACTCTAAATTACCATATTTTAAAATTTTTCTAAGTTCCGAAAATTCATATTGGCTTGGGCTATTAGCTCTTTAGAAAATCCAAAAACTGCTATATTTGCTGCAGTTGGTATATCTCTGTTTTTTTGGATATCTTGGTTTTTTTATCATAGAAAACATAAGGGCATTTAAACTAAAGAAAAATTTTCTACTCTAAAAGTCAAAGTATTTCCAATGCTACCTTAGATGCATCTCGCTTAAGTAAAAGATCTAAAAAGATATTTGTATCTATAAATATCTTCATTTTACAATCTGCTTATATCTCTCATCCTCACTCTTAAATGAATCAGATAAAATACCTACAAAATCATCAAAAGTCTCCTTTTTTTTCTCAGAAGGATTTTTTTTCTGATTTTTTATAATCCCTACTGTTTGAGCACTACTAGCTTGTGTCATATTCATGAGCCTTGTGCTCATGAGGTTATTTCGAGACTAGTTCTGCTCCAATTGGAGAGTTAGATATTTTTGCTTTATTCATGAGCCTTGTGCTCATGAGGTTATTTCGAGACTCTAGCTTCAACAACTACTATCATTCTGTTTTCAAATTCATGAGCCTTGTGCTCATGAGGTTATTTCGAGACGGTTGATGGAGATGTGCAGTTTGATAGCACGACAAAATTCATGAGCCTTGTGCTCATGAGGTTATTTCGAGACT
>CAYUSV010000217.1:0-1549 GCA_964447385.1 uncultured Campylobacterales bacterium
TTATACTAGAACTCAAAAGTTGTTTTTTGTCATTAATATAGTTATTCAAATGACAAATTTGTGATTTTTTTGGAAAATCATAAAAGACCAACTCTCCTACTTCAGCACACATATGAAACCAACCATCTGAATTGACTCTTATATGGGCTACACCGCAAGTTGGTATATTGTAAATATTTGAATTTGTGAGTGAATTTACAAAATCTGTTATACCGCTATCTAATTTGTTTTATTGGTTTTTAGACTAAAAATATCTTTGATATTTTCACCATTTTTAACCTTTAAAAGTAGAGAAAATAGTTCTTTTTCAGGATATTGAGCCAATATTTTATAGACAACATATTTTGCTCCTTGATAGTTTTTAATAGTTTGCTTTTTAGAATTTGTCCAAAATGAACTAACACTATTAAGAGTTTGGACTCTGATAATTTCACTATTACTGATCGAACTGATATTATACCTTTTGCGATAATCAACTTGCATACCAATTCCCTCATCTAACCATACAGGAAATTGAAATAATTTAGTAAAATATCCCAATCTTTTAGATACTTCTGCATGAAGTAATTCATGAGCAATAACATCTACACTATGACCTTTTGAACCTATAACTACATAATTACCCCAAGGTGATGTATGTGTGTTTGCATATAAATTTGTACTATATTTTAGTGTTGTATTTGGATTTTTTGCGATAATGATGGTTGGATTTGAAGATAGTTTACCAAACTTATCGGCTATTCTTACTTTTGCATCTGTGATTAAAGATTGTATATGTTTGTGTTCACTATCTTTAAATGTATTTTCTACATAAAGATTTTTTTCAATCTTTTTAAAATTTGAAAAATTAATCATTGCACATCTAATAAAATTAGCATATACAAATGTCGTACTCAATAAAATAGCCAATATAATGATTTTTATTCTATTTAGTTTCATCACCTATTTCACCCTTTTGATACACTTCTTTTTTATTGAGGTTTTTTGAGAAAATATCTCTACATGGTATCATGTGAAGACTTATTACTTATACCAAAGGAGTTGTACATGATAATAGATTTTAAAGATAAATCACCACTTGATAGATATAAGCTTATGTCAAATTTCATCATACCAAGACCAATCGCTTGGATAGTTACAGGAGAAAAAGTCATAAATATAGCACCATTTTCTTATTTTACTCCTCTTTCATCTAATCCACCAGTAGTTGTTGTTTCAATTGGTCATAAAAATGATGGAAGCCAAAAGGATACTCTTAGAAATTTAAAAGAGTTTAAAAAATGTGTTATTTGCATGATAGATGAAGATCATGTAGCACCTATGCATCTTAGCTCAAAATCTTTAGGCAAGGATGAGAGTGAAGCAGAAGTTTTTGATATAAAGCTTGAAAAAACAGTAGATAATTATCCGCCAATACCAAAAAGTATCAAAGTAGCATTTTTTTGTGAATATTATCAAGAGATAGAGTTAAACGGTAGCAAAACGATTCCCATAATATAACCATCCCAGACCAAATTCATCATAACAGCGATTATCAAACAGTGCGATT
>CAYUSV010000218.1:0-1546 GCA_964447385.1 uncultured Campylobacterales bacterium
ATTTTTATAGTAAAAATGGCACCATTTTTACTATTTTCAACATTTATATAACCTTTCATGTTGTGTTCTATTATGATTTTTGCTATATACAAACCAAGCCCCGTACCACCTGATCTATTTTTAGTTGTAAAATATGGATCAAAAATTTGCTCAATCACAGATTTGTCTATGCCTCCTGCACTATCTTCTATAGATAAAATAATACTCTCTTGATCCTCTTTTAGCAAGATATCAATCCTCTTATCTTTAATATCTCTCTCATGTAAAGCCTCTAAAGCATTATTTAAAAGAGTAATAATAACTTGCATAAATTCACTTTTATAACTTATGATACTTATATTTGACTCTTTTTCAAAGCTTACCTCTATATCTTTTAAACTGTTTTTCATTATCATCTTAACATCATAAATAACATCCGCAATATAAAATATAGTTATCTCTTTTTTTATTTTAAATAGATCTCTAAAATCTTCAATAGTTTGCGACATATGTGAAGTTAAAGATGCTGCTTCATCAATTTTACTCTCTATAAAAGCTTCATCTTTTTTCATCTCAACAGCTCTATCTATATTCATCAAAATTGCATTTATATTCATAAGTGGCTGTCTCCACTGATGAGCAATAGAATCAATCATCTCACCCATACTTGCTAAGCGACATTGACGAAGCAACATCTGCTCTTGCTCTAATCTCTTATCTAACTCTTCTTGAACTCTAAATTCAAGTCCTTCATTTAAAATATTTAACTCTTTTGTCTGTTTGTTTATCTCATTTTGTAAAGTCTCATTATAAGATAGAAGTCGCTCTTTCTCTCTTGTTTTAATCTTTTCATATGAAAAAAGTATAAGTGAAGTTGTAAGAATAGTTGAAAAAAATGTTATAAATTCGATAACGCTATATGGATAATCAATAAGTATAAGATAAAACATAAAAAGTAAAAATAGAGATAAAAAGAGTATTCCTCCACGCTTATCAAGCAAAAAGAAGACAAATACCAAAAGTGCCACCATCCACAATATACGGGCAGAGTTTTGAGGTACAAAAAAGAAAATAACAACTAAAAGTATAAAAGCCAAAATAAAAAAAATCATAGCCAAAGAGCGATAATACTCCTTTTTGTTACGCAAAACAGAAAAACCAAATAACAAAATAACACCAAAACATATCTGAGAAACACCAACTACTCCATGACCTGAAGAGACTCGATAAAAGCCAAAAAGAGTAATACCAACACCAACGCAAAACGATATAATAAGTAAAGCTCCAACTTTGTATCTAAATATCCACTCATCTTCGCTAAAACTATCTTTTGGTGTAAAAAAATATTTCAACTTTCCCATATACTTAAACTCTTTTCTTATTAGATTTCTTGTAAAACCATATTGTGAGACTCAGACCAAAGAGAGGATTTGCCTCTAAGATATAGTTTTACAAGAAGTCTATTATTTAATTATTATATCAAATTTATTAGAGATGCCTTTAATTTAAAAATCTTCTGTTACTAAATAATTAAAAACTACTGAAAGTTTTAAGTCATTGTTGAATA
>CAYUSV010000219.1:0-1541 GCA_964447385.1 uncultured Campylobacterales bacterium
TAATGTTACAATTGTGGTGCAATAATTCGCATCAAATTCTCTATGATTACTCTTAGGTTAGAGACTTTTTTTGTCCCTATCTCTGAATGAGACAATAGTTTTTTCATCCAAGCTTCTGTCTCTTTTATAATTCTATCAGAGTATACAAATGTAGCTATTTCATAATTTAAAAAAAGACTTCTATTATCAAGATTTACACTTCCTAACATTACACTCATATCATCAAAAATTATTGCTTTTGCATGTAACATTTCACCATTGTGAAGAGAGATTTCAATACCCTCTTCTTCAAGCTCACGCATATACGAACTCCTAGTTAAATCTGCGATAAGATGATTTGAAGTTTTGGGAGTGATAAGTTTTATATCTAAACCTTTATGTTTAGCAATGATAAGTGCTTGAGAGAGTGAAGCATCAGGTACAAAATAAGGTGTAACTATCCATATACGCTTTTTTGCACTAAAAATAGCACAAAGAAGTGTCTCATATAAGACATCTTTACTCATATCCGGTCCAGAGGGTACAACTTGTATAGAGGTATCTCCCTCTTTGCTCTTTTTTTCATTTTTAAACTTAAGATTTTCACCAGATGCATAAAACCAATCAGATGCAAATATATCAAAAAATAGTTCAACTGATTTCCCCTCAACCAAAAATAGTATATCATCCCATCTTGACTTATTAGGTACTGAGCCTAAATACTCATTTGATAAATTTAAACCACCACTTAAAACTCTACTGTTATCAAATAGATATATTTTTCTATGGTTTCTAAGATTTATATAATTTCTAAACGGCATTTTAAAAATAGGCATAAAAAATTCAACTTTTACTCCGGAATCTCTTAATTGATTCAAATGGTATTGCAAAAAATATAGTTTCCAAGAACCAAGCGAATCTATAAGTATCTGTATCTTAACACCATCATTTGCTCTTTTTATAAGTTCATTAATAATTTTAGTTGTTACATCATCATACTTAAAAACATAAGTACTCATAGATATTGATATTTTGGCATTTTTTATGCAATCAATTAGTATTTCATAAGATTTTGTAGAGTTAGTATAGAGTCTAAAATATTGATTTTTACTCATATCTGCAACACCATAACTTTTTATAACTTCATCTATGGGGTTTAACTCTTGAGTATTATATTTATTATTATGTTTTTGTAACTTAATGTGATCTTTTTTATATCTATTTTGGCGTTTTCTAGAACCAAAAATAAAATATAAGATAACTGCTATATAAGGTACTAAAATTATAAATAAAAGCCATGCTATCATACTAGTTGGTGAGCGTCTCTTATACAACATGTGTACAATAACTAAAACAATTATAGCTTCACCTAAAATAATAAAACTATGAAACAGTAAAACATGTGCCAAATCAAAACTCAAACCAAATTCCTAATATTCAGAAGTGATGTTAATATACAATAAAAACTTTTGGAAAAACTTTGATAAATTTTAGTAATGTTACTAAAGTAGCAATTTTAACAAAATATTTTTAGTACAATTTTAATTAAATTAAAAGAAGGA
>CAYUSV010000220.1:0-1540 GCA_964447385.1 uncultured Campylobacterales bacterium
CTAGTCTCTCCAATTTTCATAATCCACAATGCATCTTCACTAAAACCTCCATCAAAACCAGCCTCTCTAAACTTCTTTGGTGGCTCCCAAGGTGGCTCATCTGATAAGCTACTTATCGTCCCCCAATGAGATGCTATTAACCTTTTTGCATCTACTTCTTTTCCTATAGCAACAGCCTCTTTGGGGTTAATATGTGACATCCACATTAACTCTCTAGGTTCATATGCTCCTATGGGTAAAATTGCATAATCAAATGAGCCATGCTTTTTATTGATATCTTTAAAAATGGTGTCTGAATAACCACTATCTCCAACAAAAAAAATCTTATTTTTCAAACTCTTTATCGCCCATGATGCCCATAAAGTTTGATCACCGTCAGTAGTGCTGCGAGCAGAATCATGAACAGCAGGAAGAGCGGTAAATTTTATATTATCGATAGATACAGACTCACTCCAATCCAATTCAATTATATTTTTATATCCTCTTTCAGTAAAAAAAGCCTTTAATCCTAAAGGGATAACAACATGGATTTTATCTTTGTTTACTAGACTTCTGACTGTTTTATCATCTAAATGATCATAGTGATTGTGTGAAATAAGTAAGATATCAATAGGTGGTAACTCATCTAATGAGATAGCATGATTTACAAACCGCCTTGGACCTGCCCAAGAAACAGGACTAGCAAACTCTGTTAAAAAAGGATCTGTTAAAATTGTTTTTCCAGATACTCTTATCAAAAAACTTGCATGTCCTAACCATGTGATACTATCTCCTTTGACAGAATTTAGCATTTGAGCAGCCTCTGATTTTGACAATACATGCCCATCAGGAACATCAGGGGTAAAAATCGAACCCCAAAACCTTCTTAGATAAAAAAGCACTCCTTTAGAAGAAGCACTTTCTATAAATGGGTCATTTTGAAAACCACTGTCCGCATGATGTTTAGGATTATTTTCTACTCTCATAAACTCACCATTTTGTGACAATACAAATGGAGCTGTTAACATTATCATAAATAGAAAAATCAAAACTTTTTTTTTCTGCTTCATCTTTACTGCCTTGCATCTAAATTTTGTTTTTTTTCACTCAAACTAAGAAGTGCAGGCAACAACAACAAATCCACCACAAAAGCGATTATAAGTGCAGATGCTGTAACTATCCCAAAATTTTGATTTGGTGTAAATGTACTAAAAGCAAAAACAGCAAATGAGATACTAAGTATGATAGTTGTAAATGCTATAGCTTTTCCAGCATATCGAAGCACCTCATCAAATGAATCAGCTAAATTTAGACCTCTTTTTCTTGCATCAAAGTATTTTACTAAAAAGTGTATCGTATCATCCACAGCAACTCCTATGATGATAGCTCCTGCAATTGCTACTCCGATGTCGATATTTATCCCTATCCAGCCCATAACTCCAACAACTAACATAACAGGCAGTAGATTTGGCAATACAAAAACCCAGAGTAATTTTGGTCGTCTAAATATAATTAGCATCAAAATAGAGACAAGAACTATCGCTAAAGACAGAGAGTAGAT
>CAYUSV010000221.1:0-1517 GCA_964447385.1 uncultured Campylobacterales bacterium
ATTCAAGAATATATCTAAAGAGGGATGACTCACTAAAACAACTTAGTTTTGATCATAACGATAGCGAAAAAGATCATCTGTTAACCCAAGCAATTGGTGGTGATGTAGATGTAAATCCATATTTTTTTGAAAATGATTTGAAAAATGGAGATACACTTCTGTTGTGTAGTGATGGACTATACACTATATTGGATGAGAAGAGTTTAAGTGAAAAAATGATTTTAAGTGCGACATCTTTAGTCAAGCAAGCAAGCAAAGCTGTAGATGATGATCTTAATGATGATACATCTGCTGTTGTTATTGAGATAAAGCAGTTAAATCCTGTCGCACTTCTTAAAAAGAAAAATTTACCCATACCAAAAACTCTCAACGAAGGTGATAATATAGATGGATTTATTTTAGAGAATGCATTAGCTCCCTCTAGGAGAAGTTGGGTTGCAAAAGATGGTGATAAAAAGGTAGTTATAAAGTTTGCGGATGTAAAAGCGATAGATGATGAGTGGATGTTAGATATATTTGTCAAAGAGTTATGGAATGCCACAAGACTAAAAGCTGGTTTTTCACCAAAAGCTTGGATACCTGAAAATAGAACTAGCAGATATTATGTCATGGAGTATATTGAGGGTGGGGATCTACATGAGTATATAGAACGAAATAAAAGACTTAGTGTAGATGATGCTATCTCACTTGCTAGATTTATGCTAAAAGCTAGTATATATCTTGCTGGTTATGATTTAGCTCACGGTGATATCAAGCCTGAAAATATCATGCTTACCAAAAGAAAAGATCAATTGATATTTAAATTTATAGATTTTGGTCTTATCACTGAGTTTTTTTCCACAGATTCTAAAGCAGGAACTCCGTCATATTTGGCACCTGAACGCTTTTTAGGAGCTACTATCAGTGAAAAGACAGAAGTTTTTAGTATCGGGGTGACTCTGTATTTTGTTTTGACCGGTGAATTACCATACGGCGATATAGGAGATCAAGATAGTCCAACATATGCACCACCAGTGCGTCCAAAAGAGTATAACAATAAAATTCCAGATTGGTTAGATCATATCATATTTCGCTCTATTAGCATTTATGAGGATAAAAGATATTCTGTTTATAGTGAAATGCTATTTGATATCGATAATAGCGACAAAGTCAAACCTTTTTTCTCAGAAGAGACCTCTTTTGTAGAAAAAAACCCACTAAAATTTTATCAAGTTGGGTTTCTTTTGATGTTGATTTTAAATATCATTTTGATAATAGCTCTTATTAAATAACTATGAAATTATGTCAAATTCATGTTAAGTAGCAGTCCAGAACTAATTTCACAAAAGAGGGGAAGGTCGTCCCTCCTTTGACTCTGCTCTATTGTCCTTCCAAGATCCCACTATCTCCAACTCTAAAATATCCCATCATGCCAGCATCTTCGTGTTCTAATATATGACAATGGTACATATAGTCACCCTTATTTATCTCTTCAAATTTTCCGATAACTCTTACTATCTCTCCAGGTTGGATTAAAA
>CAYUSV010000222.1:0-1513 GCA_964447385.1 uncultured Campylobacterales bacterium
ATAATGAATATCTCGCAGAGCTTGTCTGGGGCTGAAAATTTTATGCGTTTGCCCTAAGGGTAGAGTCTGTTTTGAAAGATGCGCCTTTGCAAAAAGAGATGATAAAAAAAGGGTTATAAAGAGCGCAACTCTTTAGCTGGAAAAAGTCTGCAAATGAGCATATAAAAGTTTTTCAAGAGGTGATGGAAAGTTGAAAATAGCAATAATTCATGACTGGTTAGTTACAAACGCAGGTGCAGAGAAAGTTTTGAAGGCTATTTTAGAGCTATATCCTGATGCGGATATATTTTCTTTAGTTGATTTTTTGGATGATAAAAACAGAAAAGAAGTATTGAGTGGTAGATATGCAAATACTACATTTATCCAAAAACTTCCATTTGCAAACAAACATTTTAGAAACTATTTACCACTTTTTCCAAAGGCTATTGAGAGTTTAGATTTAAGTAGATATGAGCTTATTATTAGTTCATCTTGGGCAGTCGCCAAGGGAATAAAAAATAGTAAAAATCAAATACATATCTGTTACTGCCATACGCCTGTTCGTTATGCTTGGGATCTGTATGATGAATATACATCTAGTTTGAAACAGCCAAAAAAGTTTTTGGTGCAGCAGACTTTAAAGAGATTACGAAAATGGGATATCAATACTTTAGATAGGGTTGACTTTTTTTTAGCAAATTCGCAGTTTGTGGCGGAGAGGATTAACCGGACTTACAAAAGAGAGGCGAAAGTGATATACCCTCCTGTTGATGTAGAGAAATTTCAGCTACATACTTCAAAAGATGATTTTTATTTAACTGCTTCAAGGTTGGTTCCTTATAAGAAGACAAAACTGATAGTAGAAGCTTTTAGCAAAATGCCAGATAAAAAACTTGTAGTGATTGGTTACGGTGAAGAGTATGATGCTATCAAGAAAATTACAAAAGAAAATACTACTCTTTTAGGGTATCAAGAAGATAGTGTTATGGTTGATTATATGCAAAGAGCAAAGGCATTTGTATATGCAGCTATAGAAGATTTTGGCATAGTTCCCATAGAGGCTATGGCTTGCGGAACACCTGTGATAGCTTTGGATGATGGAGGGACGGCTGAAACTGTAACACACCGAGTAAATGGAGTGCATTTTCAAGAGCAAACAACGAGAGACATTGTTGATGCAGTAAATGAGTTTGAGTCATTGGAGTTTAATGCACAAACTATATCTGAGCAAATACAGATGTATGCTGGGCAGAGATTTCAAAAAGAGCTGTATGAGTTTGTGAACAGTCCCATTGTAGCTACGAAAGGTAGTGTCCAATAATCTGTGTCAGCATCGGATAATTCCTAAAATTGTATCATAAGTTTAAGGCGTTATCCAACCTTCCCTCAAAGTAAATAGAGAGTTGAGAGATAGTTAAACTCCAATTTCTTACTGGCATAATCCACTTTTTTGGTGGCAGTATAGTTTACCAGCTCAATTTTCCGGTGCGCCAGGCGAAGTCTGGCTGATCTTGTAAGCTGAAAGGAGCTTACC